>DASVTZ010000214.1 GCA_036387335.1 Longimicrobium sp. | reverse complement strand
AAGTACAGGCCGCGCTCCTGCTGCCACCCAGCGAAGTCCGCGTCGGTGATGCGGTTGGGCGTGGTGAACACCGGGTGCGAGGGCTCCAGCAGGCGAACCGGTGCGTTCTCGTCGGTCACGCGTCCGTGCGGGCGGTCCATGGTGAGCGGGTAGGGGGCGAAGTTGCCCTCGACCAGCTCGTATTTGTTGTATTGAACAACTAATGTGCCGCCGCTCCTCACCCAGTCCAGCAGGCGGGCGTTGTGGCGGGCGAGGTCTGGACGCACCTCGTAGGCCCGGCTCCCGGCGACGATCACGTCGAAGCGGCTCAGGTCGCCGCCGCCCAGCGCGTCCTCGTCCAGCAGCGTGGGAACGATGCCGAGCTGCGCAAGGACGCCGGGGCCTTCCTCCCCAGCGCCTTCGATGTAGCCCACCCGCAGCCCAGCCGGGACGCGCACGTCGAAGGCGCGCACCAGCGTGGACGCGTCCGAGTACAGCGGCCGCGCGCGGACGTGTGGATAGTCCACCATCTGCACCGCGCGGGCGAAGCGGCGCCCGTCCGCGGCCTGGAAGACGGCGGACATCGGGTAGTCGCCGGCGCGGAGGGCGGCGGGGGCGCGCACGGTGAACTCGGCCTCCTTCACCTCGCCCGGGGCGGCAAAGGTCACCGGGAGCGAGGCGGGCTGCGCCGTCCATCCCGCCGGCAGCTCCAGCCGCAGCGTCCCGCCGATGCCGCCGGGCGCCTCGCTCGCCAGGTCCACGCGCAGCCGGAAGCTGTGCTCGCCGGAGAGCGGGAGGATGCGCACCGCGCGCTCCGTCCGCACCGAGACGGCGGGGACGACCATCACCGGACGGCGCAGCTCGCCCTGGCGCAGGTCGACTTCGCGGAAGGTGGCCTCGCGCTCCATCGCGAGCCCGGCGCCCGCCACCGTCACGCGGGCCGACACGCGCACCGGATCGGCGTCGAACGGCTCGGATGCGGCGGAATCGTGGGCGGGCCAGGTGTAGAAGTCGCCCTGGCGCGGGCGGCGCAGGAAGTACGGCTCGGTGACCGCGGCGTCGGCCGGAATGCTCACCCGGAAGCGGCGCGTCAGGATGGCGCCCGCCTCCAGCGGCGCGGAAGGCAACGGCGCCGCCGCCTCCGCCGTCCACCCCGCGGGAAGACGCGGCTGCAGCTCCGCGACCGTCACGCGCTCGCGCCCGCCGTTCCAGAGCGAGAGGTCGAGCGTGAACGTCTGCCCAGGCACCAGTCGCGCATCGTCGGCGACGCCGTCCAGCACCAGGCCGGCGGCGCGCGCGAGGGCATCCTCTACGTCGCGCAATTCCCCGGCGCGGCGGAATCCATCCGGCTCGGTGGATGCGCCGCTCGTGCGGAGCGCCTGGAGCGCGGATGCGAGCAGCCCCACCACGGGATCGCCGGTGGAGCCGGGATCGATCGTGCCCGGGTTCAGCGCGACACGCGTGCCGAGGAGGAGCCTCTCGTAGCTCGTAAGGGCGCGGTTCTCACCGGCCACCGTGGTGTCGATCCCCTCCCACATCGACCGCTCCGGTCCCGTGGCCGCGGGTTCGATGCGCCGCAGGTAGCCCCAGCGCGGCCCCGCCGTCTCCGGCCGCCCCATGTCCTGCGAGCGGTGGCGCGAGCGGCTCGCCATGGCCAGCTGGAACGGCGAGCGGCCGATCAGCGGGTCCAGGTTGCCGATGGCCAGGCGCACCGTGGCGTTCGTGGAATCGCCGCGCAGCGACTGGTACAGCTTGGCGGCCTGGTGTGGGCGCAGGCCGGCCGCGATCTGCTCCGGAAAGCGCGCCGGATCGGCCGCGGCGGCGAAGGCCTCGCGCGCCATGATGCCGGAGACCTGGTGGTGACCGTGGCCGTCGCGCGGGGTGCCGCTGAAGACGGGGATGATGACGTCTGGGCGGAAGCGGCGCACCACGTACACCACGTCGCGCAGCACCTCCTCGCGCGGCCAGTGGCGGAGCGTCTCCTCGGCGTTCTTGGAGAAGCCGAAGTCGTAGGCGCGGGTGAAGAACTGCCGCGCGCCGTCCACCCGGCGGGCGGCGAGCAGCTCCTCGGTGCGCAGCAGCCCCAGCGCCTCGTGCAGCTCGGGGCCGATGCCGTTCTGCCCCCCCTCGCCGCGCGTGAGCGACAGGTACGCCACGTCCGCGCCCTGCTCCAGCGCGAGCGTGGCAAGGAGCTGCGTGTCTTCGTCGTCGGGGTGGGCGCCCACCATCAGCACGCGCTTGGCGACGCCCAGCCTGCGCAGCGAGAGCCCCAGCCCCGCCGCACCGCCGTACTCCGCGGGCTGGGCCGCGGCTTGCTCCACGCTCGCGCAGAGCATCGATATGGCCGCCAGCACGGCGGCGAAGGTGCGAGTACGCATGGTTTTGAAGGTAGGCGTCGTGCGGGCGCGCACAAGTGCCCCCGGCGTCAACTTCCTCGATCCGCGGACTCCTGAACCGCTTGCCTCACGCGGAGACGCGGAGACGCAGAGGAACGGCAAGGAAAAGCTCACACAGAGAACAGAGAGAGAACTGCAAGCCACCGAGAAAACCCTTCTTGCTGTTCTCTTCCGCGTCTCCGCGCCTCCGCGTGAGACCAGCCGTTGGTTTACCGTTGTTCGCGGGTCGAACATCAGGTACAATTCCACCATCCCGCTCACGGAAACGGACCATGGCACTCAACATCAAGAACCCGGAAACCGAGCGCCTCGCGCATCTACTTGCCGATGCCACCGGCGAATCGCTGACGGAGGCGTTGCGTGAGCGACTCGAGGGCGTACGGAGGGCTGCCGATCACGCGCAGATGATCGCCTCCGTCGAGCGTCTTCAGGAGATGATTCATGCGCTGCCTGTCCTCGATCCGCGCTCGGCGGATGAGATTCTCGGCTACGACGAGTACGGGCTTCCTCGCTAGCCGATGGTCGTCAACACGTCCCGAGGTACTAAGGAAGCACTGAACGAGCCCTCAGCATGAAGAGCTACCGCTACGGCGACTTTCCGGAGCTGTTCTGGGATGCGGTTCCGGATGCCATCATCGATCCGGAGAACCCGGTCGTGCTCGCCCGCGTGCTGACGCAGGGCGGCTCGGACGCGGTCACCAAGCTCGTGCGGCAGGACACTCTCGAACGGCTGCTCCCCACCCTCGTCATCCCCGAGCACTCACGGCGGTTCTGGGGCGTCGTCCTCGAAGAGCTCCGCCGCCCGGCGGAGGCGGAGGGAGGGTGCTGAAGGCGGATCGTCGCGTCGTAAGCGATCTCCACCTCAAGATGATGCGGGTCGTCGCGCAGACCGAAGAGGCGTATGGCGAAATCGGTCTTCGGCTGGAGGGCGGAACCGCGCTCGCGGCGTACCACCTGAAGCACCGGGAGTCCGAGGATCTCGACTTCTTGGCGACCCCCACATGGATGCCCGCGACTTCGGGGCTGCGCTGCGTGAACCGCTGCGCGCCGCCGGCCTCGACCTGCGACCCGGCGGGCCGGCCACGCAGGGCTTCGCTCGCTTCGTCGTGCACTCGCGGGGTGAGAACGCAGGCTCCGTTCGGCTGGACGTCGCGCGCAGTTCACCGTTTCGGCTTGCACCGCTGGAACCGAGCGAGGAAGGCCCGCGGATCGCCTCGTTCCGCGATCTCGGCGCGGGAAAGCTGCACGCGATCTGCGACCGTTTCGAGCCCCGCGACTTCATCGATCTGGATGCGATCGCCCGGCATCCCGAGGGCGGGCAGGACCCGGTGACCGTGCGGCGGCGCATCGCGGCGCTCGTCGACGACGTGCTGGAGATCGATCCAGGATTGAGCCCCGGGTTCGTCGGCCAGGCTCTCGAGCGGGGTCTGCGCGTCCCCGTCGTCTCGATGTTCCCCCTTCGGCTGCTTCATCCGGTTCGGGAGGAAAGCATCCAGGAGACGCTGGACATCGCCATTCGCGAATGCGCGCACCGTGTACGAGAACAGGTTCGGAATGGCGATGAAGGGGGTTGACAACCCGCGAGTGCCCGTTTACACTCTGCGTCTCACGGGAGTCGCGTCCCGATGTCACCCTGGCTCCGAGCTCGCCGTCGCGGCGGGCAGGGAGCCGACGATGCAGCGCATGGCGCAGCTCGGCAGGGACATCGGCGGCGCGATTTTTGTTTTCAGCAACCTGAGTGCGCACGTCTGGCGCGAACGATACGGAAAAGGAAGAAAGCCTTCGATGACCCAGCTCCTCCACCTCACCAGCAATCCGGCCCCGGCGCAGCCGCGGGGTTTCGCGTGGGCGGCGTGTGCCCATCGCGCGGGGGGCGAGGTGCATCCGTACGCGATTCGCGGCGGGTCGCGGGGTCTGAAAATGACGAAGGCGGAAGGAAGCGATCGATTCGGTCGCGAACATTGCAGCGCGGGAGGTCCCGGGGGCGGCGCCAGAGGCGCGTAGCCACTCCGGAGCTTCACAGGGAGCGAGTCCACGTCGCCCCGCCCGCGCACCTTGCCGGGCGGGGCGACCTGCATTCAGGAACCACGTGACCAGGAGGTGGATGAATTGAACGAGCAGCGACTGGAGTGACGGGCCGGCGGGGCGTGATGCCCCACCCCGGGGACAAACGCGACCCCCGGGCGAAGGCGGATCGCTTCCGCCGGCCCAACCCGAGCACATCATGGTGGCCATAGCTCAACTGGCGGAGCATCGGGTCGTGGGCCCGAGGGTTGTGGGTTCGAGCCCCACTGGCCACCCCTGCCGGGAAGTCTGTAGCTCAGTGGCCGGAGCGCCGGACTCTTACTTCCGCCGATTCCTCGTCCGCTCGCGGGCCGCAGGTGGAGGTTCATCGCTAATCCGGAGGTCGTGGGTTCGATTCCCACCGGGCTTCCCATCCAGGTTCCACGCCGCCCGGCTGCGGGGCGGCGCGGAGGGCGGCAAAGACGGCGCAGTGGATGGAGCCCGTAGCTCAACGGGACAGAGCACCGAGCTGCCTCGCCAACACTTTGCCCGCCACGCGCGGGCCGGCGGCCGAGGCTCAACGGCCTCGGAGGTTGCGGGTTCGAGTCCCGCCGGGTCTCCATAGGAAGGCCTCACGTGCCCGGCTGCGGGGCGCGCGGGGAGTGGTACGGACGGCGCAGCGGTGGGCCTGTAGCTCAGCCTGGTAGAGCACTTATGCCCTTCACGCCACTCGTCCGGCTTCGGCCGGGCCGATGTGCAAGGGTTATCCCTTGGAAACGGAAGAGGTCGCGGGTTCGAATCCCGCCAGGCCCATTTTGACGGAACGAACACCCGTGGGACGCGGGCCGATGCCGTGTCGGTTATCGCCGACCCTCTCAAGGACCCGGACATGCGAACCGGGGCCGATCGGCGCACTTCGTCCGCGCCTCACGAGTGCTCGCGCATGATGCCGGGGTGCAGCGGTCATTCCCTCTTCCGCTCCCTTGCCCGTCCCCGGATGGGCCGATGGACGAGGGTTACCTGGTCGGCCAGGGTTCGAATCCCGTAACTGCATCCCGGCAGCATCAGACAGGCCCGCGGCGTGGGCCGCATCCGTTCGATTACCGCATGCCAGGCGGTGGACTCCGGTCCACTCAACCGAACGGAGACATTCGTCCGCGCCGCGGGCCACCGCCGAAGCGCCACCCGGGCGCACGGCGCATCCACCTCCAACGAGAAAGGAGGCGAACATGCTGGACTTCACGCGTTACGTGGCCACCCGCCTCCGGGCGCTGGTCACGCGGCAGTCCGAGCCGATCCCCGGATCGGCGCAGGTGCCCAACTCGGCCGGCGGGTACGCCTGGGCCCTGGACCGCTGGAGCCGGCTCGACCGGTTCCTCGTGCTGGGAACCGAGGGCGGGACCTACTACGTCGGCGAGCGCGAGCTCACCGTCGACAACGCCGGCGCCGTGGCCGAGTGCATCGCGGAGGATGGGCCCCGCGTGGTGCGGCGCATCGTGGAGGTGAGCGCCGGCGGGCGCGCGCCGAAGAACGACCCCGCGCTCTTCGCCCTGGCGATGGCGGCGGGGATGGGGGACGCGGTCACGCGGGCCGTCGCGCTGGAGGCGCTGCCGCGGGTGGCGCGGACGGGGACGCACCTCTTCCACTTCCTCCAGTTCGTGGGCGGGTTCCGCGGGTGGGGGCGCGGGGTGCGGCGCGCGGTGGCGGCGTGGTACACCGGCCGGCCCGAGCGCGACCTGGCGCACCAGCTCCTGAAGTACCCCCAGCGCGACGGGTGGTCGCACCGCGACGCCCTGCGGCTGGCGCACCCGGTCCCCCGCAGCGACGAGCAGCGGGCGCTATTCCGCCGCACCGTCACCGGCGGGGCGCTGGAGGAGGGGCAGCCCTCCGGCGCGCTGGCGCAGGTCCGCGCCGTCGACGCGCTGCACGATGACGCGGAGATCGACCCCGCGCGCGCCGCGGCCATCGTCCGCGATGCGCGGCTCACGCGGGAGATGGTGCCCACGCCGCTCCTTCAGCACGCGGTGGTGTGGGAGGCGCTCCTGGAGGAGATGCCGCTCACCGCGCTGGTCCGCAACCTGGCGACGCTCACCCGCGTGGGCGTCCTGGCGCCCGGGAGCGATGCCTCCGCCGCCGTCGCCGCGCGGCTGGCGGACGGCGAGGCGCTGCGCAGGGCGCGGGTGCACCCGGTGCAGGTCCTCTCCGCGCTGCGGACGTACTCGTCCGGGCGCGGGGTGCGCGGAAAGGGGACGTGGACGCCGGTGGCGCAGGTGGTGGACGCGCTGGACGCGGCCTTCTACCTGGCCTTCGCGGGGGTGGAGCCCTCGGGGCGCCGCGTGATGCTGGCGCTGGACGTGTCCGGCTCCATGACGGCGAACGTGCACGGGCTGGAGGGGCTGAGCTGCCGCGAGGCGTCGGCCGCGATGGCGCTGGTGACGGCGGCTACCGAGCCGCGGCACTTCTTCACCGCTTTCACGGCGGGGCGGTCGCGCTCGATGCACGACGGCTTCCCCAGCGGGATCACCCCGCTCGCGATCTCGCCCCGGCAGCGGCTGGACGACGTGGTCCGGCAGGTGTCTTCCCTCAGCTTCGGGGGGACGGACTGCGCGCTTCCCATGCTGGAGGCGGCGGACCGGAGGTGGGACGTCGACCTGTTCGTGGTCTACACGGACAACGAGACGTGGGCGGGTGACATCCACCCGTCGCAGGCGCTCCGCCGGTACCGGGAGCGCACGGGGATCCCCGCGAAGCTGGTGGTCGTGGGGATGGCGTCCAACGGGTTCACCATCGCGGACCCCGAGGATGCCGGAATGCTGGACGTGGTGGGCTTCGACGCCGCCACGCCGCAGCTGATCGCGGACTTCGCGCGCTAGAGGGCGGCCCCGGCCGTCCCCCCGCGCCGGAGCCACCGAACCGGGCGGGGACGAGGCTCGTCCCCGCCTTACCGAAACGCACGATGAACCATACGCGAGAAAGACAGGAGAGACCGGAGGAGGAGCTCCCCGCGGGGGACTACTTCGTGGTCACGACCCGGTTCGACAGCTACTACGTGTCGCCGGAGACGGCGCGGGAGCTGGGGCGCAAGCTGGGACGGTTCTGGCGGCCGCGCTGGCTCAAGTTCGTGGACCGGCACGGTGCTCGCGCCTGGGTGCTCGCGCGCGCGGTGGATGCCATCTGCGAGTCCACCGAGCTGCAGCGCGCCGGCGACCGCACCTTCAACCGCGCCCTGCGCCGCGAGCAGAAGGCCGACCGGCGGTGGGACGAGGACGACTAGTGAACAACTGCCCCGTCACACAGAGCCACACAGGGGAACGGCAAGAAGAAGGAGTAGGTTTTCTGTGCCTTGTCTGTCCCCTGCGTCTCTGTGTGAGACGGCAGTTCAAGTCTCTCTGAGAGAACTACGATGCTGACGAAGAAGGTAGGGACCAACGCCGTCATGTTCGGCGAGCACGAGGAGGGGACCATCCGCCAGCTCACAGACGTGGCGGGGCGTGCCGAGCGCGCGGCGCTCCTGGCGGACGGTCACGTGGGCTTCACGATGCCGATCGGCGGGGTGGCCGCGTACCGCGACAAGGTGTCGGTGGTGGGCGTGGGCTTCGACATCGCGTGCCTCGCCGCCGGAACGCCGGTAATCACCGCGGACGGCTTCACGAAGCCGATCGAGGAGGTCACTGACGCGGACGCCGTCGTGTGCTGGGACGGAGCCTCGGTGCGCCCCGTCTCGCCCCACTTCGGCGCGGTGCCGCGCGGGGAGCGCGACGTGCTGGCGATCACGCTGGGGAACGGCCGAGAGATCCGCGCGACGCCCGACCACGAGATCCTGACCCGTGCGGGGTGGAAGCGTGCGGACCAGCTCGGCCCGGACGACTCGATCGCCTGCACGCCCTACGTGGGGCTCCCGTATGAGGAGCCCGCGTGCGACGTCACGTTCGAGGTTCCCAACGAGCGCTCACGTGCTGAGCTGGAGGAGCGCGGGCTCCTTCCGCTCCGCGCCACGGACGACCGGCTCCCCGCGCTCCTCCGGCTGCTCGGCTACGCGAGCGGCGACGGGCACCTCAGCAAGGATGGAAAGCGGGTCTCGCTCTACGTCTTCAACGACGAGGACGCGGAGGACCTGCGCGCCGACTTCCGGCGCCTCGGCTTCGAGCCTCGCGAGCATCGGCGCCGTCGCAAGGAAGGGTGGCGCGAGGAGATCAACATGTACGTCGGCTCCACCGCGCTCCACGCGCTGTTCGCGGGCCTCGGATCGCCAGTCGGGAAGAAGGACTGGGCCGCGGAGCCGATGCCGTGGCTGATGCGGATGCCCGCGTGGGCCCGTGGGCACTTCCTCTCCGCCTTCGCGAGCGCGGAGATGATGACGCCACGAGTGCATCGCACCGGCACAGTGCCGAACCTGGAGTTGAAGCAGTCCGGCCGGCACACGCACGCCATCGACTTCATCGCGGGTCTCCTGCGGTCGCTGGATTTCGGGGTGTCGGTGGCGCCCAGCGGGCCGGCGCGTGGGGATCGGGTGATCTCCGTGCTCCAGATCCTGGGCGGCCAGGCCGAGCAGCTCCGGTTCATGCGCGACGTGGGGTTCTGCCGCTCCGTGGAAAAGCGCGTAGCCGCGGCAACGGCGGCGAGTGTCGCGCTGCAGGGCCTGGCGTACGCCGCGAATCGGGACGCGGCCAAGGAGGAGGCGCGTGCGCTGCGCGGCCAGGGCGTTCCGTGGCGGACGGCGGTCGCGGACGTGTCGGAGCGGTTCGGCGTGTCGCCCGGCTTCGCGTACCACTCGTTCTACGACGACCGCGGCCGGTCGCGCCGCTTGCCCGGCGAGGCGCTGGATCCGCAGGCGGACGGTGAGGTCTGCTGGGTGCCGGTGTCCCGCGTGGAGCCGGGCGGAACTTCGCTCGTCTACGACGTGGTGACGGGCGATCCGGCGCACTGCTTCCTCGCATCCGGCGTCGTGGTGCACAACTGCGGCAACGCGGCCATTCGCACGGACTTACGCGTGGAGGACATCACGCGCAACGTGTCGCTGGAGGAGATCGAGCGGAATCCGCACCGGCTGGCGCAGAACAACCTGGCCAACAACCTCGCGGACGAGATCGCGTCGACGATCTCGTTCGGGATCGGGCGAAAGAACAACGCGGACGACGCTCCCGTCGACCACCCGCTCTTCCTGGACCCGGCGTGGTACGCGGTGCCCAACACCGGCGGCTACCGCGAGACGCTTCAGGACAAGGCGCGTCGGCAGCTAGGAACGGTTGGCTCCGGCAACCATTACGTGGATGTCTTCGCGGACGAGAGCGGAGCGGTGTGGGTGGGGGTGCACTTCGGGAGCCGCGGGTTGGGGCACACCATCGCCAGCGCCTACCTGTCACTGTCGCAGGGCGGGATGTGGGGCGAGCGGGCCGCGGAGAAGGAGGTGCTTCTGGACATCAACCAGCCGCTGGGGCACGACTACTGGCAACTCATGCAGCTCGCCGGCGAGTACGCGTATGCCGGGCGCGAGTGGGTGGCGCGCAAGGTGGTGTCGCTCCTTGGCGGGAAGGAGCTGGAATTAGTGCACAACCATCATAATTTCGGATGGAAGGAAACCCACGTTTCTATGGTGGGAGAGCCTACTGAGTACGTGGTGATCCGCAAGGGCGCCACGCCGGCGTTCCCGGGGCAGAAGGGCTTCGTGGGCGGCTCGATGGGCGACGACGCGGTGATCCTGGAGGGGAACGCCGCGCCGCCGGACGAGGAGACGGCGCTGGCGCAGCGGGAGTCCCTCTTCTCCACCGTGCACGGAGCGGGGCGGGTGATGAGCCGCACGGCCGCGGCGGGGAAGCGCAACCGGCGCGGCAAGGTGCTGAGCCCCGGCCGCATCTCTCAGGAGATGCTGCAGCAGTGGCTGGGGAAGCGCGGGGTGATTCTGCGCGGCGGCGGGCTGGACGAGGCGCCGCAGGCGTACCGCCGCCTTCCCAGGGTGCTCGCGGCGCAGGGCGACACGATCCAGGTGCGGCACACGCTGCGCCCGCTGATCGTCGCGATGGCCGGCGCGGGGGAGGTGGATCCGTACAAGGACTGAGGTCGGGTCCCACATCGATGAGAGACATGGCAAACCTGTTCGCCGCACTTGGCTTCGATATCGAAACCAGGGAGCAGTTCTCCGCGCACTCGCTGATGGTGGCTGAAGCGGGTGAGCGGATCGCGCTCCCCGGCGGCGGCGAGTACCGGCGCTGGTCACCGGGGGCCGGCGTCGAGCTCTGGGCGCAGGTCACCGCGAACCAGGTCGTGGGGATGAACCCCCATTTCGCGGGCGACACGACGATCCGTGCCGGTGTGTCGCGCCGTTTTCGTGACCCGGCGTTCTCCGCCCTGGACGGGATGTACCAGGTGTGGCCGGAGCCGACGAGCCACGACGCGGAATCGGGATCGACCACCTTCGCGATCGACGCGCCGGACTTCGCGCTGCACGATCGGGTGCGGCTGCCACGGATCGCGCCGGTGCAGGTGGCGGCATTCGCGTTCGAGCTGAGCGCGTTCGCGAACGAAGAGGAGTACATGGCCAGCCAGACGGGCCAGCTGAAGTACGCTTCGGAATCCCTCCTCCCCACCGGGTTGTTCGCTCCCGATGGTGGAGAGGCCACCGTGCCGGCTCCGGAGGCGATGCTCTCCGGCCGCGTGCTGGCGGCGGAGCTGCGCATCAACCCGGCGACCGGAAACCCATTCCGCTGGGCGCGCGTGCGCACGTGGGGTGGAGAGATCGACGTGGTGGCGGAGCCATGTCTGATCAGCGGCGAGCTGGTCGAAGGCGGGATAGTGAGGGGTTCATTCTGGCTCACGGGCCGGGTCTGCTTTGAAAACGCGGAGCCGCGCCCGCCGTGGTGGAGGCTAATTCTTCGCCGCTGACTCCTCCTGCTTCGCCTATCCCGCTCGACAACCTGACAACACACTGAGGGGCGTGCCCGCGCGGCACGCCCCCGGGATGGGCATACGATGACGTACAACCTGAACCTGATCCTTCCCGTGGGCACGCAAGTGGTGCTGCGGCGGGCGGCGGCCACGGGCGCGGGCCGGCCGCTGGCGCCGGCGGGCTCCGTGGGCAAGGTGGTGGGCGCGCCCACGGACCACACGCACGCCTACCGCGTGCGCCTGGTGGACGGGACGGAGCTGTCGCTTCCCAGGACGGAGCTCACCATCCGCAAGCACCTGCAGGCGGAGACGCTGGCGGAGCTGGGCGGCGTGCTGCGCGACCACTCGCTAGACGAGCACGTGATGCTGCGCGTGGTGGTGGGCTCGCGCGCGTACGGGCTGGACGACGAGGAGTCGGACGTGGACCGGCGCGGCGTGTACCTGCCCCCGGCCGAGCTTCACTGGTCGCTTTACGGCGTGCCGGAGCAGCTGGAGAACGTGGCGACGGAGGAGTGCTACTGGGAGGTGGGGAAGTTCCTGGGGCTCGCGCTCAAGGCGAACCCCAACATCCTGGAAGTGCTCTACTCCCCGCGCGTCGAGCACGCGGCGCCGCTGGCGGAGGAGCTGCTGCGCGAGCGGGGGCGCTTCCTGTCGAAGATCGTCTACCAGACGTACAACGGCTACGTGATGTCGCAGTTCCGCAAGCTGGAGCAGGACGTCCGCAACACGGGCGCGCCCAGGTGGAAGCACGCCATGCACCTGGTGCGCCTGCTGATCAGCGGCATCACGGCCCTGCGCGACGGCCACGTCCCGGTTCGGGTGGAGGAGAACCGGGCCGCGCTCCTGGGCATCAAATCGGGCGCGGCGCCGTGGGACGAAGTGAACGAATGGAGGCTCGCGCTCCACCGCGAGTTCGACGCCGCGCTCGCATCCACGCGCCTCCCGGATCGCCCCGACTACGCGTGGGCGAACGGATACCTGATCCGTGCCCGGCGCAGTGCGGTGGGGACGGAAGTGCGTTAGTGCGTTAGTGCGTGAGTGCGTTAGTGCGTGAGTGCGTGAGTGCGCTTCGGGGACAGGAGGAACGGCACTTTTTGTCATCCTGAGCGACGCGCCGCCCTGCCCTCTCCCAATCACCAATCTGTGGCGCGTAGCGAAGGATCTACTGCGCGTGGCGAGGGGCCTGTGACGACCCTCGGTCCTCACGCTTCGCCGGCTAGATCCTTCGCTCGCCGCAGGGAGTGAGGAGCGCACTGCGGCTGATCGTGACGGCGGCTCGCTCTCAGGATGACATAGAACGGGGGGGCACAAACCCCAACGCACTAACGCATTAACGCACTAACGCACCAAAGGCGGTGACCCATGCTGATGATAAAGAACGAACCCCTGCGCGCCGAGACCGCCGCGCACCCCTATCCCCTCCTGTTCGCCACGGTGAGCGGCGCGCACCTCTACGGCTTCCCGTCCGGCGATTCGGACTGGGATCTGCGCGGGTGCCACGTGCTGCCGCTGGCCGCCGTGGCGGGGCTGGAGGAGGGCGAGGACACGGTGAAGCGCAGCCACGTCCGCGGCGGCGCGGAGGTGGACCTGGTGACCCACGACGCGCGCAAGTTCTTTGCGCTCCTGCTGCGCGACAACGGCTACGTGCTGGAGCAGCTCTACTCGCCGCTCGTGGTGCACACCACGCCCGAGCACGAGGAGCTCAAGGAGATCGCGCGCGGCTGCATCACCCGCCGCTGCGTGCGGCACTACCTGGGCTTCGCGCACAACCAGTGGCGGCTGTGGGAGAAGGAGGAGCCGCGCCGCGTGAAGCCCCTCCTCTACGTGTACCGCGTACTCCTCACCGGCATCCGGATGATGCGGAGCGGCGATGTGGTCGCCTCCCTTTACGCGTGCAACAGGGAAATGAGGCTGCCGTACATCGACGAGCTGATCCACCGCAAGACGGCCGGTGCTGAGCAGTCGGTACTCGGCGATGCGGACGCGGTATTCCACCGTGTGGAGTTCCTCCGCCTGTGCCGCGCCCTCGCCGATGCCGCCGAGCTCAGCCGCCTGCCGGAGACGGCTTCGCCGGCGACGCGGGCCGCGCTGCACGACCTGCTGCTGCGCGTGCGGCTGGGCGAGGTCCGGGCGGCGGCGTGAAGGGACCGAACACCGGAGGCACGGAGAAGCGTCTTTCTCCGTGCCTTTAGTTTTGGCCCCCTTGGCGCTTTAGCAAGATTTCGCTAAGTTTCATAACCTGATTCCCGCCATAAGTCGTTCTAAGAGTTTTCCCCTCAGACAAGAGTTTATACGGTGAAGATTCGGCTTTACCTCAGCGGTTTGGTGCTTGTCATCGCGGCTGCCGGGTGCGACGATCCTGCGGCGCTCGTCAGCCCCAGCGCGGGTGCGCCGGGCCGGGCCGCTCAATCCTTGGAAGCCGGAGATAGTCTGGCGCGGAAAGGGAAGTGGGTTCGTGCTTCGGCGGAAAGTCTCTGGGGCTACATCGTTCAGGCTGACACTACCGTCACGGTAGGCGTCAAAGAGCCGGGCTCCCGGCGGGGCATGATCGAAGGCAAGCGGGTCGTACCCGATGCGGTCTGGGAGCATGCGCTGGAATCACTCCGCCATGATCCGGAGATGCGCGTCGTCGAGGTGAGCGAGTATCTGCCGATGGTTCGAGTCAGGCCTCTCACTCCAGCGGCGCTCGCCCGGCTTCAGCGCTGGCCGTTCTCAGACTACGTAGAGCCGGCCGTGTATCTAAATCCGTACTATCTGGAGGGCGGCAGCGCGATCGGAGTGGGCGGTCCCTCTCTGATGTCTTCTTGCGGCACATCTGACGGAAGCAGCAGCTCACCGATCTACGGTGCGCGTCCTCTCGGAGGCGATTCCGTTCCGCTGGTGTTCGATGCCATGGCGATTCCGAGTGCCTGGCTGCGGAGCACCGGGAGTGGCGTCACGGTTTCGCTGGTCGACACCGGGATCGACGTATTCCAGCCGGAGCTGGCGGGTGTCACTCCCTTTGACGTCGAGAACCGGGTGATTACCGGCCAGGACGACAATTCCCATGGGACGCACCAGATGGGTGCCCTGGCGGCGCCGCGCAACGGGACGAACACCGTGGGCGTCGCGTACGGGGCGCGGGCCATCAGTGTACGGCATGGCAACGGCTACATATCCGTGGACATGTGGCGGATCAACCGGGCGCTGGACATCTCCGTACGTGAGCAGGGGGCGCGTGTCGTCAACATGGCGCTGCGCGCGGACAACTGGTACGACGGCGTCAGCGACAACATCTACTTCCTCTACGACAATTACGATGTGTTGTTCGTAGCCGCGGCGGGAACCACCTGCCCGTACGGGTACATCTGGGGGGTCGCCTTCCCGGCGCAGCACCCACGGGTCATCGCGGTTACCGGCCTGGACCTGAACACGAAGCGGAAGATTCCGGAGAGCTGGGCGGGCCCGGAAGTCGCCCTCTCGGCTCCGGTGGGTCACAGTACCACCGGGCATCACTCGATCGACGGGGGCCCGTGGGGCACCACGGGTGGAGCTTCGAACGCATCCACATTGGTGTCCGGAATTGCCACGCTCATTCGTTCGCGCTATCCGGGGATGCGTAACTTCGAGGTCCGTGACCGGATGATCTGGGCAGCGACCGACGTGGTGAACGAGGACTCGGGGCCTGGGTGGGACAGCTTCACGGGGTACGGCTATCCGAACGCGATGAAGGCGCTGGGCGGGCTGTACGAGGTGAACATGGCGGGTTGCTTCAACGATCGCTGTCAGTTCAGCTACAAGCTGTCTCAGTGCATTAACAAAACGTATGGAGCTGTCCATTACGGCGGCGACGGCCCCATCACCTACCAGTGGAGCAGTGGCAGCACGGGAACGTCCACCACCATGAGGCTTTGCCCGAGCGCCGGACGAACCGAGTACTATGCGCTCTCGCTGATCGTACGAGACGGGTCAGACGGGCAGAGCATCTACAGGCATGCTCGCATAAGCGTGACATCCTCCAATCCAGACGAGGCCTGTCCCACGTGCCCGTTGTGAGAACATGAACATCGTACCGGCCCACGCCGAAAACCGGGGTGGACGGATGAAGGGTGTGCTCACCTGGCGTATGCGGAAAGCGCCGCCCGTTTCAGGTGAGCCAGAAAAGCAAAGAGGTGTTCGATGGTTTGCGCAAATGCAGCACCCCGGCCGCGCAGTAAGACGCACAGGAGCCTTGGTGTGCTCGTGTTCCTGCTGGCGGGCGGCTGCGACAACGCGCTCAGCCCGGAAGCGGTCGCCGAGCCGTTCGCCCAGGTGGTTGCCGGAGCGCGGCATGCGTGCGGGCTGACGGAGAGTGGGCGTGCGTATTGCTGGGGACGCGGAAAGCAGGGGCAGCTCGGCAACGGTGGGTTGGACGAACAAGCGAGCATGGTTCCCGTAAAAGACGCGCCGCGCTTCACACGCCTCGCCGCCGGTTACTATCACACCTGTGGTCTCGCGGTGGATGGATCCCTGCGCTGCTGGGGCGCAGGCGGCGACATCGGCGCTGGGCAGCTCGGCAACGGATCGGGCGACGGTTCGGACGTGCCGGTGCGTGTGCGCGGAGACAACAGCTACACGTCGGTCACGGCAGGACTCACGCACAGTTGCGCCCTGGACAGGGACGGCGCCGCCTTCTGCTGGGGGCGCAACGCGGACGGCCAGCTCGGCGACGGCACACGCTTGGACCGCCTGGAGCCCGCGCGTGTGGCCGGGGAGCTACGGTTCCGCTCCCTGGAGGCCGGGGAACAGTTTACCTGCGGGGTGGCGACCGACGGCAGGGCGTACTGCTGGGGAACGAATCTGACGGGACAGCTCGGATCCGAGCCAAGCGCCCGATGCTTCTCCGGCACACCGTGCGCGATTGTGCCGGCCGCCGTCCAGGGTGAAAGGCGGTTCACATCGATCTCGGCCGGCGCGGATCACGCCTGCGCGGTGGCGACCACGGGTGAGTCGTACTGCTGGGGGCGGAACACCATGGGAATCCTGGGGGTCGGAGATACCTTGACGCAGCGTGCTCCCATTCGCGCCGTCGCCGCCGGACACCGGTTCGCGTCGCTGAGCCCCGGATTCAGCAACACCTGTGGGCTCACTGCCGAAGGGGCGGCGTACTGCTGGGGTACCCGGGACGGTGGGCAGCTCGGCACGGAGGCCGCGAGCGCCGGCTGCGGGGCCGATCGCGCATACTGCAGCGCCGTCCCCTTGCCGGTGGCGGGCGGATCGAGCTGGAAGCAGGTCGACGTCGGGGTTGGGTTTACCTGCGGAGTGCGCAGTGACGGAGTGGTCTACTGCTGGGGGATAAACGAGGAGAGCCAGCTCGGGGTGCCGGCCGGCAGCGTGCCGCTCTGTCGCGGAGGCGAGCTGAGATGCAGCTTGCTGCCGGTCCGCGTCTCCGGCCAGACCGAGTAGGCTCTGGCTCCAGTGCGAACGGAACGAGCGCCTCAGCGGCGGGGCGGCGTGCTCGGCTGCGTCGTAGTCTGGAGACGGCTTCGCTTGCGACGCGGGCCGCGCTGCACGACCTGCTGCTGCGCGTGCGGCTGGGCGAGGCCCGGGCGGCGGCGTGAACTGTAGAACCGCGACGGGCCCGCACCATCCGGAGAGGTGCGGGCCCGTCATGCCGTATGCTGAAGCGGGACGCCTACTTCAGCACGGCCTGGGTGAAGTCGGTGGTGAACGGCAACATGGCCCGTTTGCCGGACGCTACCTCGAACAGCTCCAGCGCGGTTCCCGAGCGGATCACGAGATACTTGCCGTCACCGGACCAGTCGACGCTTCGGTCCGTGGAGCCGGTGTAGGTGCTGGACAAGACGCGGCGCCCGGTGCCGTCGGGCCTGATCACGCCCAGAAGGGAGAAGCTGTTGTAGGCGATCAGGTCCCCGAGGGGAGACCAGCGCCAGCTTTCGGCGGGCGTATCCAGCCAGGTAACGGTTCGCGTCTGCAGGTCGTAGAGGAAGCCGGAGTGCACCAGCTTCGTGCCGTCCGGCGAAGGGCCATAGCTGAAGCCCCAGTCGAAGCGCAGGCTTAACGACGACGACTGGCTTTCCGTGCCGTTCGAATTAGCTCTCCATAGCGTCGTCTGGCGGTTGTTTGCATGCCCGCCGAAAAACACCGACCTCCCATCCGCGGAGAAGACGGGGTAGTCCTCGCCCTCCGTGGCCAGCGAGCCGCTCAGGAACGTGGAAGACTGCCCTGCCGGGGAGACCGCCTCGAGCACGTTGGCCGAGCCGATCGAGTTCGCCACGCCGGCCACTACCCTGCCGTCGGGCGCCCAGTCGATGCCCGAGATCGGGCCTCGCAGCGGTACGGCGACCCGGTTGCTGCCGTCGAGATCCATCATCACCAGCGTGTTGCCCATGTAGCCGCGGACGGCGGCCAGGCGCCCCCGCGGGAGCACCGTGACGTACACGCTGTCCCCCGTGATGCCCGGGAACGCGGCGCGCACCACGTGCCGCCCGAAGCTGGAGGATCTGACCGTGTGTCCCAAGACCGACACTCCCTCCGGACTGCTGAGCGTGGGTACCTCCAGGCGCCAGTTGCCGATGCGGTCGATGACCATTGCGTGCAGGGTGACCGATCCGTCGAGGTAGACCGCCGTGTCCCGTGGTGTGACGTGTGTCCGCACCGCCGCGCCGGGGGTGACGGTGTAGCGCGCGGTGTCCTGGAAGCCGAGCGCCGGAACGGTGACGGTGATCTTTCCCGGGCCGGCGATGATGCCGAACCGCACGAGGATGGACGCTACGCCGCTGGCGTCCGTGGTGTCGACCGCCGTCTCCATCAGCGGGGCGGAGGCGAGCGTTCCCACAGTCATGGAGGGCAGCGAGCTCACGGCGGAGAGCACCGCCTCGAAGCGCACGACCGCTCCCCGGGCAGGCTTGCCATCCGCCTCGTTCACCCGGACGTTGAGAGCCTGGACGGGGGTCGCCTGGATCGTGTCGGTGCTCCCCACCCCCGCGGTGAAGCGGATCCCGGGCTCGGGCCTGGCGTCGATGAGGCTCTCGCGGCAGGCGCCGGCCACGAGCACGGCGACCATGATCACTTTGAAAGAATGACGCATCTGTTGCCCACCTTCTTGCAGGAGTAAGGCACTCAGAGCATCGAGGGGGGTGAACGCTACCGGGCGCACCTCGCTCCATGGCCGGAAGAGATCCGAGTCCCGAGGCACTGTACGTCAACTGGTCGCCATTTGCAATCTTGTTGTGTCCAATGTCCACCGACATGCTTGCCGCTACCGCGCCGAGCAGAGGCTGCCGCGCGTGGGCGCTTCGAACGCGGGCGAAGGCGTGCCCGCACGCGTCACCGCCCAGCCGCGGCCGCAGACGCGCGCCAGGACGAGGCCGCGGTGGATGGGGTTCGACATCGTGCCGGAGTACACCCACTCCAGCGAGGGGAGGTAGACCAGCATGGCTCCCGGCGCGTCGGGTAGGTCGATGGGCTCCATCCACACGGAGTCGCCGGCCAGGGTGAGCCAGCGGGCGCTCCGGACGGGCGCGGGCGGGGCGGAGGCGACGCCGTGGCCGCGCAGCATCGCGGCGACGAAGGGGAGGGCGCCTGGGGCCAGGTACACCGGGACCCGCTCCCGCGCGAGGTGCGCCACGCCGCCGTTGCCGGGCGCCGTGAGGGTGAGGATCGCGCCGCCCACGCGGCTCCCCGGGTCGGCGCCGGCGAGCCATTGCGTCGCGCGCTCGGCGCTGAGCGGCGCCTGCCCGGCTTCCAGGAGGAGCCACTGGCCGCCCACCTTCACCGCGCCGGCGGGGGCGCCAAAGGTGGCGAAGGTGGCGAAGCGCGTTCCCACCCGCTTCGCGGAGGCGAGCGGGAGGTCGTGCATGGGGCGGCGCGCGGTCGCCAGGTAGGCGGCACGCAGCGAGTCGCTCACGGCGAAGGAGTCCGGCGACGCCTCGGGGTTGAAGCGCGCCCCAAGGATCGACATCCGCTTGTATGGGCGCCCGACCCGCGCCACGTCCCACTGGAAGGGGTAGACGAGGCCCTCCTGCGGGCGCCAGGCGGAGTAGTGGATCGCCACTTCCATCCGCCCCCACGGCACCAGGCCGAAGTCGTTGGGCGCGCTCGCGGCGAAGTGGACGGAGGCGGGAAAGCCGTCGCCGCGGCGCACCAGGAGGGTGGCGCGGAAGCGGTCCACCGTGCCGGCCACGCGGGCGTAGCGGACGCCCGCCGCCACCGTGTCCCGCAGCGCGCGGAGATCGGGGGCGCCGCGCAGCGCCAGGAGAAGCCGCTCGGGGGCAAAGGCGAACAGCTCATGGCGCTCGTCCACGTACGCCACGTTGAGCGGCGCCCATCCGCCGGGCGCGGAGGGGGAGGGGAACCCCGCGGGAAGGTGGCGGATGGCGACGCTGTCGAGCACCACGTCCACGATCTCGCGCCACGCGCCGCCGCCGTACGAGCGCCGGGTGTTGCGCCACGCGGCGCGCGTGTAGTCGCGGAGCTCCGTGTTCAGCTCGTACGAGGGTGCGTCGCCGTATGGTCCCTCGGCCAAGGTGGTGCGCTGCCACTGCGTGACCATCTCCAGGCGCACGCGTTGCACGGCCGCCAGCCGCTCCGCGCCGCCCATCCGCGCGATGGCGGTGTCGAGCGCGGGGACGGAGGCGCGCGCCTGGGCGCTGGACGCCGGCGGTGCCAGGAGGAGCGCGGCGAGCGCCGCGAGGTGGATTCGTCGTGTGTGCATCGGCTGGTTTCGGAGTTCGTGAGGCAGGCGGGGAACCGGCTCCCGTGCCCCACGCTACCGGCCCCATCCGGGCCCCGCAACGTCGTTGCAGCCACCGGCCGCGCCCGTGCAGCGAACGGCCCGCGCGGCCGCCCGTCGCGCCTTGCCTCGCGACCGCGCGCCGGGGTAACGTGCATCCGTCCCAATCCACCTGGCACTCGGCACTCAGGAGCTCCATGGCACTGCCGGAGGACCACGCGCGGGTGCGCCTTCGCTGGCCGCTGGTGCTGGCGGTGTGGGCGGTGCCGGCGCTGCTGGCGGCGCTGGAGACGTACACCTTTTCGCGCCTGGCCGGGCGCCCGTTCGCGGCGTGGCGCGCGGTGGCCACGCAGTCGCCCGCGTGGTTCGTGTACGCGTTCGCCACGCCACTCGCCTTCGCGCTGGCGCGTCGGCTCCCCGTGCGGCGCGCTTCGCTCGCCACGACGCTGCCGCTGCACCTCGCCGTCTCGCTGGTGGTGGCGGCGGTGTACGCGGGGGTCGCCACCGCGGCCATGCGCGCGTTCAGCCCCACGCCCATGCCTTACCCGCCCGGCGGGATGTTCTGGCGCTGGTACGTGTCGTCGCTTCCGCTCACCACGCTCACCTACTTCGGGCTCCTGGGCGTGGCGCACGCGTACGAGCACCACGCGGAGGCGCAGCGGCGCAGGGACGAGGCGGGACAGCTGAGCGCGCAGCTCGCGGAGGCCCGCCTGGGCGCCCTGCGCATGCAGCTCCATCCCCACTTCCTCTTCAACACGCTGAACGCCATCACGGTGCTGGCGCGCGACGGCGAGTCGCGCCAGGTGGCCCGCATGCTCACCCTGCTGGGCGGGCTCCTGCGCGAAGTGCTGGAGAACGACGCCGGGCAGTTCGTGACGCTGGAGCGCGAGCTCTCCTTCGTGCGCGGCTACCTGGAGATCGAAAAGGTGCGCTTCGGCGACCGGTTGCGCGTGGTGGAGCGGCTCCCGCCGGAGGCGATGGACACGCCGGTCCCCGCCTTCGTGCTGCAGCCGCTGGTGGAGAACGCGCTGCGCCACGGGCTCGCGCCGCTGGCCGCGGGCGGCACCATCGATCTGGCGGCGCGGGTGGAGGATGGGATGATCGAGCTGACGGTACGCGACGACGGCGCGGGGCTCCCGGGCGGGCGGATGGAGCCGGGGATCGGGCTGGGGAACACGGCCGCGCGGCTGCGCGAGCTGTATCGCGGCGCCGCGTCGCTGGAGGTGGCGCCCGTGCTGGGCGGCGGCACGGAGGCGCGCCTCCGCCTTCCGCGGCGGGCGCCGTGATCCGCGCCCTGGTGGTGGACGACGAGCCGCTGGCGCGCCGCGGCCTCCACCAGCTCCTGGCGCCGCACACGGACGTGGAGATCGTGGGCGAGTGCGGCGACGGACGCTCCGCGCTGGAGGCCATCCGCGCGCTCCGTCCGGATCTCCTCTTCCTGGACGTCCAGATGCCGGAGCTGGACGGCTTCGCGGTGATGCGCGCACTGGGCGCGGACGCGCCGCCCGCCGTCGTCTTTCTGACCGCGTACGGCGAGTTCGCGCTGGAGGCCTTCGACGTAGAGGCGGTGGATTACCTGGTGAAGCCGGTGCGCGAGGAGCGGTTCGAGGAAGCGCTTCGCCGCGCCCGCCGCCGCCTCCCCGCGGCGGACCACTTCCTGGTTCCCGGCGCGCGGGGGCAGGTAGTGATCCGCGTGGACGAAGTGGAGTGGATCGAGGCGGACGACTACTACGCGCGCATCCACGCGCACGGACGCAGCTACCTGCTGCGCGAGGCGCTCGCCTCCATCGAGGCGCGCCTGGCGGGAACCCGCCTGGTGCGCGTGCACCGCGGCGCGCTGGTGCACCTGGACCGCATCCGCCGCATCGGCGCCGCGGACGTTACCCTGGTCAGCGGCATCGTGATCCCCGTCAGCCGCCGTCGCCGCGGGTGGCTGCTGGAGCGCGTGCGCGGCAGGTGATACCGTTCGCGCAGAGACGCGGGAGAGAACCGCAACTGCATGGCTCACACAGAGACACAGAAACACAGAGAGAACCGCAAAAGATTTTCTCTGTGGCTTTCAGTTCCTTCTGTGTTCTCTGTGTGAGGCTTTTCTCTGTTGTTCTCCCCCTGCGTCTCTGCGCCTCTGCGTGAGATAAGCGGGTCAGCGGCGCGCGGGCGGGGCGGTGCCGGCGCGGGCGGCTTCGGCGGCGGCGCGGGCGAGGAGGCGGGCGCGCTCGGCTGCGGCGATCAGGCGGCCGTTCGCGACGACGGCGTGTATGCGCGTGGTGTTGCGGATGTCGGCCAGCGGGTTGGCGTCCAGGATGACGAGGTCGGCCAGCCTGCCGGGCGCGACGGTGCCGAGCGAGTCCAGGGCGCCGAGGTAGCGGGCGGGGTTCAGGGTGGCGGTCCGGAGCGCATCCAGCGGCGAGAGCCCGGCGCCGACCAAGAGGGCGAGCTCGTCGTGCACCCCCGACCCGGCGAAGACGTACGCCTCATCGCTCGCGTCCGTGCCGGCGAGGATGCCCACTCCCGCGCGATGCGCCAGGCCCACCAGCCTCCACGCGTTCGCCTCCAGGCGGCGCTCCAGGCGGACCTCCTCCGGGTTGGCGGAGGTGGCGGAGCTGCGCCAGCGCGCGGCCAGGGCGGGGGGCACGAAGCGCAGGCGGGGGTCGGCGATGAGCGCTTCGGGCGGCACCTGGCCGTGCGTCACGGTGAGCGTGGGCGTCATCCAGGTGCCGTTCGCCACCATCCGCGCGAAGAGGGGCCGGCACGCGTCCTCCACCGGCCCCTGAACGACAGCGGACTGAAGCCGCCGGAGCGCCGCCCGGGTGGAGTCCGCGGCGGGCCCGAGCGACTCGCGCGCCCTGGTGAAATCCGTCAGCAACTCGGTGCCGCGCGGCGTGCAGGCGAGGTGCAGTGCGTCGAGCACGTGCTCGATGCTGCGCTGCCCCGCATCGCTCGCTTCGATGGCGGTGACCGCGCGCGGCACGTGCCCGGCGAAGGGGATCCCGCGCCGCTTCGCCTGCGCCGCGATGGCGAAGTACGCGTCGCGCGTGAGGCGGTCGTAGACCTTGAGGAAGTCGAAGCCGAGCCGCTGCATCGTGTCCACGACGACGCGCGCCCGCGCCGCATCGGGAACGCCGTAGCCGTGCACCCACGAGGTCGGCACGCCGTCGAGCATGGGGCTGGACCAGATGATGCGCGGCGCTCCGCTCCCCGGCCGCCGAGCCTCCGCACGCCAGTACTGGAGCGTGTCGAGGTAGCTCCCCATCTCGCGCACGCCCGTGACGCCGTTCGCCAGGAAGAGCGGCCAGAAGTGGCGCGCCCGCCCCTCGCGCGAGGTGTGCACGTGCATGTCCCACAATCCCGGGATCACGTACTTCCCCCGCGCGTCCCGCACCCGCGCGCCGCCCGGCACGCGCACGCCGGTGCCTACCGCCACGATGCGGTTCCCCGAGATCAGCACCGTGCGGTCCGCGAGCACCACCCCGCGCTCCACGTCCACCACGTTCGCGTGCGTGAGCGCGAGCTGGGCGCTGAGCGGGTGCCATCCAACCGCGCAGGCGAGCAGGGCGAAGAGCGTCGTGCGGCGCATGGGGGAGCCCGGATATAGGAAACCGCAATCGGCGATCGTCGCACGGTAGCTTCCGTATCGTCCAAGCTCAAGCAAAACGGCCTCACACAAAGAACACAGAACAAACGGAAAGCCACAGAGAAAACCTTTGGGGTCTCTCGGTGGCTCCGTTAGCCGTTCATGAAGAGGCACGGGGAGCGCCATCCCCACCGTGCCTCTTCGTTGTTCATCCCGCATGTGTGGCGGGCGTACCAGATTATCGTCTAGTTGCGCGCCAGACTCCATTCACAGTCCGTGTCGTGCCGTCTTCCTGATTGACTGCGCAGGCAAGATTCCCGACGATTACATTAGGGCTCCCGGCCTGGAGAACCCCTGCGTAATTGCAGGTCTCCATCTGGAAGCGCATTCCGTTGGCGTCCACAGTGCCACGCTCGATTTCGCCGTTTCCCGGATTATCGATCTGCTGTCCGTTGATGGTGCACCGCCCAGTCTGTCGGTATGGCGCGGTGAACACCTGCGTCAACTGCTGGACGTTCATCTGGATGCGGCTTTCGCAGTAGAAATCCGACGTGAGCGATCCGATCTGCTCCACGATGTCCCATGTGCCACCCACGTTCGCGACCCTCGGCGCACGGGGAGGAGGCGGAAGGGTGGTGGCGCCACGTTGATGAGGAGCCAGGATGCGGTCCCACGAGCTGGCCATCCGCTGGTACTCGCCGGGGCAACGTGCGGCACGTCCCTGCGGTAGCTCTGAAAGGATCTGACCACGGTTCTGCGGGTCCTTGCCGTAAGTCCAGCAGAGCACGTTGTAGAAGCGCTGCATATCGAAGCTGTGCTCATCGTCGAACGGTGTCGGGTCGGCTCGAAATACGCCTATGTCTCCGAGATCGTTCTTCGTACGCCAGAACACGGCTGCCCAGAGCGCGAGCTCAGGGCTGTCCTGCGCCAGCGCGATGGTGGCGAACTGGTCGACCACATCCTCCTCTCTGCCCGTCACCGGCAAGTCTAGCAGATCGACCAGCGCATGCCCGACCTCGTGCATGACGATGAAGATCGTGCTAGACGCGACTGCAGTCCCGAACTGCTCCGGCGTGAGCCCGTCGTTTTGGAATTCCTTGAATATCGCGTCGATCATTTCATAGCAGATCACGACAACGCGCTGTTCGGGTTGCCAGAAGGCGTTCTCCTGTCCGCACTCTGCGCCCGTGATATAAGCCTGCTGCGGAATGTTGAAGCCTTGATTGACGCTCCGTGCGAGTTGCTGAAGCATTTGGCTCTGCTGCAGCCACTGCTGGTAACGTGTGTGTTTCTGGGGATTCTGGACCGGCGGGCGGATGGCTACGGTGAAGCCCCGCTGGCCTACGGCAGAGGACGGTGCCGCTCCAGCAAGCACGGCGGTTAAGAAGATCAGGATGCTCGTACGACTGCGTGCGTTCATGGGCGTTTGACTCTGCGAAGGCGTGGGATAGAACGAGTTGCGAGCGGGAGCGCACCAGAAAAAAAGCGCCACGCCGCCGAAAAGCGGTGTGGGTCGCTTATGCGACACAAGGAGGTTTTCTGGAGAGCAGGTCAGGCGGGTAGGGATCAAGCGGTACGTCAGGAATGATTTCATCCCCCGGGGATTGTGTCAAGAGAAAGGCTCATTCTGGACGACGCGATGAAACAATCCAGGGCCGGTACATGTCTCGTACCGGCCCTTCGAGAGTTCGTGTCCGCCGCTTACTTCTCGATGGGAAGGCGCACCGAGTTGCCCCACTCCGTCCACGAGCCGTCGTAGTTGCGGACGTTGGGGAAGCCGAGCAGGTACGTGAGGGCGAACCAGGTGTGCGACGAGCGCTCGCCGATGCGGCAGTACGCGATGGTCGGCTGGGCGGGGTCGAGGCCGAGCTGCTCCTGGTAGAGCGCGCGCAGCTCGCCGGCGGAGCGGAACTCGCCCGTGTCGGGGTTCACGGCGCGCGCCCAGGGCATGCTCTTCGCGCCCGGAATGTGGCCGCCGCGCATGGCTCCTTCCTGCGGGTAGTCCGGCATGTGCAGCTTCTCGCCGCTGAACTCCTCGGGCGAGCGGACGTCCACGAGCTGGCCGCGCTGCCCGATGTGCTGGAGCACGTCCTCGCGAAAGGCGCGGATGCGCTCGTCGTCGCGCTTCGGCAGGGGGTACTCGGACGGGGGATACGGCGGCGCGTCGGTGGTCATGGGGCGGCCCTCGTCCTCCCACTTCTTGCGGCCGCCGTCCATCACCTTGACGCGGTCGTGGCCGAAGAGGCGAAAGACCCAGAGGGCGTAGGTGGCCCACCAGTTGTTCTTGTCGCCGTAGAAGATCACCGTCGTCTCCGGCGAGATGCCGCGCTCGCGCATCAGGCGGGCGAAGCTTTCCTCGTCCAGGTAGTCGCGGTTCAGCGGGTGCTGGAGGTCGGTGTGCCAGTCGATCTTGACGGCGCCCGGAATGTGGCCGACCTCGTAGAGCAGCACGTCCTCGTCGGACTCCACGAGGCGCACGGAGGGGTCATCCAGGTGCGCGGCCACCCACTCGGTGGAGACGAGCGCGTCGGGGTGCGCGTAGCCGCGTTGGTCGATCGGGGTGGAGTCGGGCATGGTTCCTCGGTTGTACGGGCAAATCGGGAGATGCGGATCAGGGCCGCATCAACCCTGCTCCTTTCCTTCCTCCAGCTCGCGCACGGCGCGTTCCGCGGCGTCGAAGCCGATATTGCTGTGCGTGCCGTCGCAGAACGGCTTGCGTGTGGAGGCGCCGCAGCGGCAGAGCGATACCTTTTTGCCCGCCACCACCGGGAACTCGTTGCCATCCGCATCGATCAAGCGAAAGGGACCTTCCACCACGAACGGCCCGTTGTGCCGGGCCAGGATCGTGACCGCCGCCTCGTTGTTCGCCGCTTCGCTGCCGTCCGTCATCATGTGCTCCAAGTAGGGAATAGGATTTAGGGATCAGGGATCAACGTCCCCTGTTCCTCATCCGATCGCGTTGGCCATCCAGAAAATTCCCAGCACGGCGCTTCCGAGCGCGGTGAGGGTGCGCAGCGTGCCGCCCAGTGCGGGGATGCGGTGGCGCGCGCGATGGAAGACGGCGCCGGCCACCGCGGCGTACAGCCCCATCCCCGCCGTGGTCCCCACGCCGAAGAAGAAGAGGTGCATCCCCGCCACCCAGGGCGAGCTGCTGACGGTGACGGTGATCAGCGCCACGAGCGGTGCGGTGCCTGCCAGGCCGTGCGCCATCCCCACCCACAGGCTTCCGTGGCGGTGCGGATGCGGATCGTCTTCGCCCTCGGCCAGCGCGTGCGCCTCG
The DNA here is from genome assembly GCA_036387335.1 of Longimicrobium sp. NCBI lineage: Bacteria > Pseudomonadati > Gemmatimonadota > Longimicrobiia > Longimicrobiales > Longimicrobiaceae > Longimicrobium > Longimicrobium sp. The sequence goes on along the minus strand of DASVTZ010000214.1, from coordinate 53,214 downwards.
CCGTGGGCGACGCTCCACAGGAGCCAGACGCCGAGCGCGAGGAGCATCGTCCCAACGCCGAACTCGAGGCCATTGACCACGCCCTGCGGCACGCGGATGCCCAGCGCGATCAGCGCGGAGCCCGCCACCAGGATCGCCGCGGAGTGGCCCAGACCCCAGCGCAGCCCGAAGCCCACCGCCTCGCGCGGTCGCGGGCGGCGGGAGACGAAGGTGGTGACCGCGGCCATGTGGTCGGGCTCCAGCGCGTGCAGGAAGCCCAGGCTTACGGCGGTCAGCAGCGGCAGCAGTTCCATCGTGCGTACGAGCGGGTGCGGTGTGCGGGAAGCGCGGAAAGCTACTCCCCCGGCCGGACCCGCGCCAGCGCGCTACTGGATATGGAAGCCCACCGGGAAGCGGAAGCGCGCATCGAAGGGAACGCCGTCCAGCGTCGCCGGCGCGAACTGCAGCCTGCGCCCGATCTCCTCGGCCGCGCGATCCAGGTACTCGTCGCCCGAGGAGCGCGCGACCACCGCCAGCGACACGCCGCCCTCGCGGTTCGCGACGAGGAGGACCACCGCCTGGCGCGTGACCGGCGCCGGGAGCTTGCCGCGCTCGGGGTGGTTCAGCACCGCCTGCCCGATCATGTCGATGCGATCCTGCTCGTTCAGCAGCACCGGGCGGCAGTGCTGGCGCCCGGGAAGGATCGCGGGGTACTCGCCATCGACGCGGATCAGCGCCTGGTACCCGCGCCCGCGCGGGAGCGACTCCATGTACTTGTCGACCGCCGCGGTGACCTGCGCCACCCCCGGCTCCGGGTAGTTGGAGTGCATGAAGAGGAGCACTCCTTTGCGCGTGCTGTCCACGTCCACCAGGAGCAGCCCCTGCGGCTCGGTGACGCCGTTGCGCCGCCCGATCTCCACCAGCTGCGCGCGGAGCTGCCGGCTTTCGTTGAGCTGCCCGGGCGTGGGGCCGCGCACGCTGTCCGGCACGGTCTCGCAGCGCTGCCCGGGCACGCGGGTGGCGATGGGCGCCTGTGCGCTGGCGGCGGCGGAGGTGAGCGCGAGGAGGGCGGCGGCCAGGACGGCGGGGCGGGGAAGGCGGATAGTCATGAAGGCACTGGGGCGGCGGTTGGCTGCGGAAGAATGTCGGGAAGATAGCCACGGTGTGCGGTTTTGCAAACAGATGGCGTACTCTCCCGGGTTGCCCGCGCAGGCTCGGCCGGGGTAACATCCAGCGTCCCCCGCTCCCCTGAACCACAGGCACCGTATGCTCTCGATCCGCATCCGCCTCGCCGCCGTGCTCGCCGCCGCGGCGCTCCCCGCGGCCACAGTGCACGCGCAGGGCTCCGAGCCGCCGCTGCAGGCGGTCGTCTCCACGACCGAAGGGTGGGATGCGACGACGGCACGCGTGCGGCTCTTCGCGCGGCGCACTCCGACCTCGCCATGGGCGCAGGTGGGGGCGGCGATGAGCGCGTCGGTTGGACGCGCGGGGCTGGGATGGGGCACGGGGCTGCACGCCCCTGCGGACCAGGGCGCCGGGCCCGTGAAGCGCGAGGGGGATGGGAAAGCGCCGGCGGGGGTATTCCGGCTGAGCTCCGCCTTCGGGTACGCCCCGGCGGATTCGGCGCGCTGGGTCCGCCTCCCCTACCACGCCAGCGACCCGAGCATCGAGTGCGTGGACGACTCCGCCTCCCGCTTCTACAACCAGCGCGTGGACCGCGACACCGTCACGCCGGACTGGACGAGCCACGAGGAGATGCGGCGTACGGACGGGCTGTACCGCTGGGGCGTGTGGGTGGATCACAACACGGGGCCGGCGGTGGCGGGGCGGGGCTCGTGCATCTTCATCCACATCCGCTCGCGCCCCGGCGCCCCCACCGTCGGCTGCACCGCCTTCGCAGAAGAGGACGTCCGCCGCATCCTCCGCTGGCTGGATCCGCGGAAGCGGCCGGTGCTGGTGCAGCTTCCGGAGGCCGAGTACCGGCGGTTGCGCAGGGGGTGGGGTTTGCCGTGAGGGGTGGTCAGGTTAGGTGGGCCGGATGGGGGCCGGCGGTTGAAACCGCTGCAACAACCGCGGGAAACCTGCCTTCGCAGGTTGGGGCGGCGGGGTTGGTGCGCCGCAGCGAGCATCGGCGCCCAGCGCCGGGGGATGAATCCCCCGGCTGGAACGACGCGAAGCCGGCTGAAGCCGGCTGGAGGAACGCGGGACGCGTCGAGATCTCGCCCGCGAGTCCGCGAAGGCGGACTTTGTGCTGTTGTTGCTGCGAGTTCACTCGCCTGCTCAAACTCCCTTAACGTTCCCCTTGCGCTGAGCGCCGTAAAAGCGCACCGTATAGACTCTTCCCCCCAGGCACCTCGCCCGGACTCTCCGACGGACCCCGTCCCCGCCGCATCATGTATCCCATTTACAGGCCCCTCCCGGGGCGCCTGCGCCGCGCCGCCGTCGTGGCCGCCGCGCTGTTTGGCACCGCCTGCATGGGCAACTCCGAGCCTGACGGACCGAGGGCGCATGCGTACGTCGCGCCGGGTGCGTCGCTGGCGATTCCGGTGCGCGGCATCCGGCCGGAGCAGCTTCGCGACAGCTACGAGTCGCCGCGCTCCGGCGGGCGCGTGCACAACGCCATCGACATCATGGCCGCCGAAGGCACCCCCGTGCTCGCCGCCGGCGACGGCACCATCTTCAAGCTGCGCACGGGCGGGCTGGGCGGCGTCACCGTCTACCAGCTGGCCAGCGATGGGCGGACGCTCTACTACTACGCCCACCTGCAGCGCTACGCCGCCGGGCTGCGCGAGGGGCTCCCCATCGTCAGGGGCCAGGTGATCGCGTACGTGGGCGACACCGGGAACGCGGGGCGCGGGAACTTCCACCTGCACTTCAGCGTGTCGCGCCTGGACGACCCGCGCCGCTGGTGGCAGGGGGAGAACGTCAACCCGTACCCCATGCTGGCCGGCGTCGCCGCGCGCTCGCGCGAAGGACGCTGACCCACCATCCCACGAAGCGCAGAGGCGCGGAGATCATCCTCCGCGCCTCTGCGCCGTTGGGAGAACCGCGCGGGCGGGATTCGTGCAGAGCCCGCGCCAGGTTGTCGCGTCGTACGGCGGATCATCCACGACCGCTCGAGTGAACCAGAAGCCTGAGACGCAAGAGATGCGGATTACGCTGGAACTGCCGCCCCAGCTCGGCGAGGCGCTGCGGGAGGATGCGGAGAAGGCCGGCCTCTCGGTGGAGGAGCACGCCAGGATCCTCCTCTACCTGGCGACCGCGCTCCTCAACGACGAGCAGGATACGCCGTTTCAGCACGCCGTGCAGACGTTCGTTGCGCACTCGGTGGATGCGGGGCAGGTCGCGTCCGTGTTCGAGAAGCTGGTGGCGCGCTACTCCGGTCCCGATCCGGACGGCGCCACCCTGGACGTCGCGGAGCTCTCCGCGAGGCTGCGTTCCGGGGAGAGGATTTGAGGCACGTTTCCCCGTTTCGGGTAAACCGCTGACTCGAAGCTGCAATCGTTCTCTGGATGGGGGGGTCGGGGTTAGCTTGTTCGGGCCGGCGCCGGGCCGGTACATCCGAACCGAGACGACGCGCCCATGGACGTGAAGCAGACCTTCGCGCTGCCCCCCCAGCGCCCCACGCCCATCGAGCGGCTCCTTTCGCCGTTCCAGGACTTCTTCAGCACCGCGTCGGCGGGCGGGATCGTGCTGATCGTGAGCACGATCGCGGCGCTGGCGTGGGCCAACTCGCCGTGGGGCGCATCGTACGAGCACCTGTGGGAGACGCCGCTCACCGTGGGCGTGCCCGGGTTCGGCCTGACCTACTCGCTGCACCACTGGATCAACGACGGCCTGATGGCCGTGTTCTTCTTCCTGGTGGGCTTGGAGATCAAGCGCGAGGTGCTGGCGGGGGAGCTGGCGTCGATGCAGCGCGCCGCCCTACCCGCCGCGGCGGCGCTGGGCGGAATGGTGGTGCCGGCGATCCTCTACGCCCTGTTCAACGCGCGCGGTGAGGGTGCGGCGGGGTGGGGGATCCCGATGGCCACCGACATCGCCTTCGCGCTGGGCGTGCTGGCGCTGCTGGGGCCGCGCACGCCGCTCGCGCTCAAGGTGTTCCTGACCGCGCTCGCCATCGTGGACGATCTGGGCGCCGTGCTGGTGATCGCCCTCTTCTACACGGAGCAGATCGTGTGGAGCGCGCTCGGGATCGGCGCGCTGCTGTTGGGCGTGCTCGCGCTGCTCAACCGGATGGGCGCGCGCCTTCCCATCACCTACACGCTGGTGGGGGTGCTGGTCTGGCTGGCCTTCCTCAAGTCCGGCGTGCACGCCACGGTGGCCGGCGTGCTGGTGGCGATGACCGTCCCGGTGCGCACCCGCATCGACACGCACGAGTTCCTGGACCGCGGCCGCCGCCTGCTGGACGCCTTCGACGACACCGGCGAGGAGGGGAAGCGCATCCTCACCAGCGACCGCCAGCAGGCCATCATCCAGGACCTGGAGACGACGTGCATCCAGGCACAGTCGACGCTTCAGCGGATGGAGGACACGCTCCACCACTGGGTCGCCTTCGCCATCATCCCCATCTTCGCCCTGGCCAACGCCGGCATCCGCCTGGAGGGGAACCTGGGCGCCGCCTTCACGCACCCGGTGACGCTGGGCGTGATCGTGGGCCTGGTGCTGGGGAAGCCGATCGGCATCACCCTCTTCGCCTGGCTCGCCGTCCGCACGCGGATGGCGGCGCTTCCGCGCGGCGTCACCTGGCGCTCCATCCACGCGGTGAGCTGGCTGGGCGGGATCGGCTTCACGATGTCGCTCTTCATCTCCGCCCTCGCGTTCCCCCCCGGCGCCCTCGTCGCCGAGGCCAAGATCGGCATCTTCACCGCGTCGATTCTGGCTGGCGCGGTCGGGTGGGCGATGTTGCGCCGGGCCGCGAAGCCGGAAAGTGCGTGAGTGCGTTAGTGCGAGAGTGCGCTGGATCCAAACGCACCTGCGCACTCACGCACTCACGCACTTCTGTTCCAAAGCGAGAAGCCCGCCGGCCTCTCGGCCGACGGGCTTCATCGCCCATTTCCCCCCATCGTGTACTTCCCGAGCCCGTGGTCTGGGTTCTCAGCCGTGCCCACCCGGAGGACGCGATTAAGCGAGAGGTGGGGGTAGCGTCGGCGTTCTCGAATTCCGCCCGGTGCTCGTCGTATGGTACCTTCCCTTCCTTCACCGTGTTGCGGCAAAAGGATTAAGGGTTGGTGAGCTTCGTACCACTTCACGAAAGATGGCTACGGGACGATTCCCCCCCGGGTTTCGCTCCGCGCATCCACTCCCGATCTTTTGGACGTGAGAACGCCCCGAAAGGTTGCACTCCCCGCACACGAATCCCGATGAACGCTTCTCCAAAGGCCGCCGCGCTTCGCGATCTGCGCCGCATTCCGGGCGTCGGCCCCACCATCGCGGACGACCTGTGGCGCCTGGGCTTCCGCCGCGTGGAGGAGCTGCGCGGCCGCGATCCGCAGACCCTCTACGACGACCTCTGCCGCGAACAGGGGATGCACGTCGACCGGTGCATGCTGTACGTATTTCGGTGCGCCGTCTACTTCGCCACCGAGGAGCGCCACGATCCGGAGCTCCTCCGCTGGTGGAGCTGGAAGGATGGCGGCCCGGCGTTCACGCGAAAGGCCGGTGACGGGCCCTCGGCGCCGAGATCCGGGGGCGTGGCCGCCGGGGGATAAATCCCCCGGCTGGAACCACGCGAAGGCGGCTGAAGCCGGCTCGTGCACACGGGCACTGGACTGCGAGTCCGCGCAGGCGGACTTTGTGCTGTTGTAGCCGCGAGTTTACTCGCCACCCGCCACCAGGAAATCGTACCGATGGAGATGAAACGCGTGTGCGTGTTCTGCGGGTCGAGCCCGGGGACGCGGCCGGTGTACGCGGAGGCGGCGCGCGCCATGGGGCGGCTGCTGGCGGAGCGGGGGATCGGGCTGGTGTACGGCGGAGGAAAGGTTGGGCTGATGGGCGAGGTCGCCGATGCGGTACTCGCCGCGGGCGGCGAGGTGACGGGCGTGATTCCGCGCGCGCTGATGGAGCGCGAGGTGGGACACCAGGGGCTCACCACCCTCCACGTCACCGGCACCATGCACGAGCGCAAGGCGCTGATGGTGGACCTCTCCGATGGGTTCGTGGCGCTCCCCGGCGGCTACGGCACCCTCGACGAGCTGTGCGAGGCGCTGACCTGGTCGCAGCTCGGCATCCACGCGCGCCCGTGCGGCGTCCTCAACGTCGATGGCTACTTCGACGCGCTCCTCGCTCTTTTCGATCACGCCGTGCGCGAGGGGTTCGTCCGCGAGGCGCACCGCGGGCTGGTGCTGGAGGCCACCGAACCCGCCACGCTCCTCGACGCGATGGCCCGCTTTCAGCCGCCCACGATGGAGAAGTGGATACGCGACGGCGAGCGCTGATCGCACGTTCCTGCGGAGATTTCCAGATAAACTGCACACTTATGCGCTGAATGGGTTATATTGCCTCAGCACAAGTGCGCAGGGTGAGCCCTGCCCTCACACTTTATCCCGGAGGGTTGCCGATGTCCGACGTTGTGGATCTGGCCTCAGAGATGGCCGCTGCCAGAAAGCGGCGCACCGAACAGACGGCCCGCGCCATCCGCGACTCGCGGGTGCTGGCCGTGCGCAGCGCGGCTCGCCCCGGCTCCACGCCGGTGGAGATCGAAGAGCTCGCGCGCAGCTTCTACCCCCGTCTTTCCCCCGAGCTTCTCGACGAGGTGACCACCCTCGTGTGCACCCTGCAGCGCGGCGGCTCCACCCGCCCGCCGCGCTCCGACGAGATGGAACAGCTCCCGTCGCAGTAGAGAGCTCGTGCTGGATACATGAAGAAGAGCGGGGCGCGCCATCATCGGCGTGCCCCGCTTCTTTTTTCCGGCCCTGCGTGCTACCTCAGTTGCCGGTGCTCGCGGAGCCGCCGACCGACGCGTTGATGCGCTGCGCCGACTCCAGGTGCATCGCCACGGCCGGCCGGACGCGCGTGCTCAGGAACCCCTTCATCTCGGGGTCGCGGGTCGAGGGGATCAGCGACTGGTCGAGCGAGGTGAGCGTCCAGCGGTGCGCCTGCACCTGGTGCATCATGTAGGCGCGGTCGAAGTCCATCCCGCTGCGCTGGTTCAGGTTGGCGAGCGTGGCCTGGGTCGCCTGCATGGCGGCCTGCGCGGCGGCGTTCGGCTGCGGGGTCATGTTCTTGGCCTGCAGCATCTGCATCATCTGCTGGTCGACCGCGGTGTGCTCCGTGATCATCATCTGCGCGAACTCGCGGACCTGCGCGTTCTGCGAGCGACGGAGCGCCACCTGGCTCGTCTGGATCTCGTCCATGTTGGCCGCGTGCGCCACGGCCGCCACGTTCGCGTCCGTCATCACCGTGGCCGACGCGTTCACCGACGCCCCGCCCGCCCCTGCCGACGCCCCCATCTCCGCCGTCGTGGCGCACGCCGCCGTCACCATCACCAGCCCACACGCCGCCAGACCACGGAACTGCATCTTCGCGTTGCCCATCTTTCCTCCTACCGCTCAGTGAACCCTGGGGCCGCCGCATCCGGGCGGCCCCGACGTTGGGGCGCGGCCTTTGAGGCAAGAGGTATGCACAAACGTTTGACAAAGTTGCATTCTTGGTATCCGGGACAACACACGGCAACGTGTTTGGTGGAGCGGTGTTACCGCATGACGCCGTTCAGCCACGGATGCGCGGACCTCGGCCTCCGTGCTGTACGTATCAATTCCATTGACGGAATGCGGTCGATCTGGTACATTCCTTCCATGGCATGGGAGATCGAGGGTACGGACGAGTTCGCTGCCTGGTTCGAGGCGCTGAGTCCGGCGGAGAAGGAGGATGTGGTCGCGAGCGTCGACCTGCTGGAGTCGAGAGGCCCGTACCTCGGCTTTCCCCATACCTCGGGGATCCGAGGATCGAGGCACTCGCACATGCGCGAGCTTCGGATTCAGCACGCGGGCAGGCCGTACCGGGTGCTGTACGCCTTCGATCCCCGACGGGCCGCCATCCTCCTGCTGGGCGGCGACAAGACGGGTGATGACCGATGGGACGACACCTACGTGCCGCTGGCGGATGATCTTTATGATGTACACCTCATACTGCTTCAACGAGAGGGATTGATCTGATGGGACGAAAGAAGTGGAGCGAGATTCGCGCGGGAGCCGACTCAGAGACGCTCGAGCAGGCAGCCCGCAAAACCGCCGATATGCTTCGAGAGATGCCGCTGCACGAGCTGCGTCAGGCGCGGCGATTGTCGCAGGAAGCGCTGGCGCAGGTGCTAGGCACGAACCAGGCGGGCGTTTCCAAGATGGAGCGCCGCACGGACATGTACGTGAGCTCGCTGCGCCGATACCTGCGTGCCATGGGAGGCGATCTGGAGATCACCGCGCGCTTCCCCGAAGGGTCCGTCCGGATCAACCAGTTCGAAGATCTCGGCGGCTCGTTCGTATCTGGAACTGTGGAGCTCTGACGCAGAGGCTCCCGGGCTTAGCCCTTCGCCAGCGCCGCGCGGATGGCATCGGAGAGCGCAGGGTGATGGAAGCGGTGGCCGGCCTCCAGGAGGCGGCGAGGCTCGGCGCGCTGGCTGGCGAGGAGGGTGCCATCCACCATCTCGCTGCCGTAGACCAGCTTGAGCGCGAGGGGGGGCACGGGGATGATGGCGGGGCGGTGCAGCGCGCGCGCCAGTGCCCGCGTGAAGTCGGCGTTCGTGGCGGCGCCCGCGACGGCGTTCACCGGGCCGCGTAGCGCGTCGTCCGTGATGGCGCGCACCGTCACCTCCACCGCGTCCTCGAGCGAGATCCAGCTCATCCACTGCCGCCCGCTCCCGATGCGCCCGCCGGCACCCATGCGGAAGGGGAGGAGCATCTTGGCGAGCGCCCCGCCGCGCGCGCTGAGGACCACCCCGAAGCGCAGGTTCATCACGCGGATCGCGGCGCGGGTGGCGGGTCCGGAGGCCTCCTCCCACTCGCGCACCACGCCGGCCAGGAAGTCGCTCCCGGCTCCACTCCCCTCGTGCAGCACCTCGTCGCCGCGGCGGTTGCCGTAGAAGCCGACGGCCGACGCGCACACCAGCACGCGCGGCGGGTGGGCGCGGCGGGCGAGTGCGTCCGCCAGCAGCCGGGTGGAGTCGATGCGGCTGCGGCGGATGGCGCGCTTCTTCTCGTCCGTCCAGCGCCCCGCGACGTTCTCGCCCGCGAGGTGCACCACCGCGTCCAGTCCGTCCAGCGCCGCCGCGTCCACCGAATGGGACTCGGGGTCCCAGCGCACCTCGTCCGCGGCGCGGGGTGGGCGGCGTACCAGGCGGACGACGTGGTGGCCGTCGCGCCGGAGCCGCTCCACCAGCGCTCCCCCGATCAGGCCCGAGGAGCCGGTGACGGCCACGCGCATCGTCGTAGTGGAGGGGTCGGGGCGGGTCATCGCGGGCTCCAGGCGTGCGGGTGCGTTGGACGAACTCTGTGCGTCGTCGCACGGCAATCCAGGGGCCGCGCGGTTCAGTGGATACGGTACATAGACTTAGGCCGAATGGCTCCAACTTTTCTCCACAACGCTGTGGATAACTCCGGATCTTCGGTCCTGCACCGCAACCCGGCGAAAACCCGCGCCGCTCCTACTCTTCCGGGGTGTGCAGCCATTTCCCGCCGCTCCGAATTCGCATCAGGAAACACTGCCACGTACCTGCTGCTACCCGGATACGGGGCGCGGCGCAATGAGAGCGCGGCAGGCGTAAGTCGTTGTGCAGGGCAGAGGTACGCATTCGTCGCAGATCCACTCGTATTCAGAAGCTGCGCACTCGTCGCCCCGGCCGCATTTGAGCGGGGGAGGAACTACGGGTGTCGAGGGTGCTCGGATGAGGGTGCCGCCGATCACAGCGGGGAGGGCTCGAAAGTGCCGGAAATCCAACGATTTCCAGCCGCGGCGAGCTGTGGAAAACTTTGACGTTTCCACCCCTGGAGGAGGACCGCGAAAGGCGCGTTTTTCAAGGGGATAGCGCAGGGCTGGGGATGCCTGAGCGGGCGTCGGAGACGGGGCAGGCACGGGCGGCCACGCGGGGCCGCCCCTACGGCATCGGGGTGAGCGGGCGGGCGGCGGAGCAGCGTCGGGCACGGGCGCGATAAATCGCGCCCCTACGGGACCCGTGCGTGGTGCAAGATCTTCGCGCCCTCCCCCTCCCCCAGGCAGTTTTGGGGGAGGGGGATGCGTCGCGGAGCGACGCTGGGGGTGGGGGCTCACCGAAAATCGTGCGACGTGTGCGCCAGCGCCCCTGCCTCCATGCGCTTGAAGCGGCGGCCGACGACGTTGAGCACCGGGCCCTGCTGCTCGAACTTCCCCTCCACCAGGAGAAAGGGGGAGTGCTTCACCACCTCCTTGTGCTCCAGGAAGAGCGCGGGGGGGACGATCACGTTGATGAAGCCCCACTCGTCCTCCAGCAGCACGAACACCGTGCCCTTGGAGGTGGAGGGGTGCTGCCGCGCCACCACCAGCCCCGCCACCAGCACGTGCGTCCCCGGGCGGGCGCGGTGCAGGTCGGCGCTGGAGTGGGCGCCGATGCGGTTGAGGCGCGGGCGCAGGTGCTGCACCGGGTGGCCGGCCACGCTGACGCCCGTGGCCAGGTAGTCCAGGAAGATGCGCTCCGATCCTTCCAGCTCCCGAGCGCGGAAGGGGAGGCGGTGGGCCGGGGCGAGCGGGAGCGTGTCCGCGGCGGCGCGCAGGGCCTCCCAGGCGGCGGCGTGGCGGCCGGGCTCCCACGCCTCCAGCGCCCCCGCGCGCGCCAGGTGCAGAGCGTCCGCGCGGCCGAAGCCGGTGCGGCGCACCAGGTCCTCGATGGAGCGGAAAGGACCCTCCGCGCGCGCTTCCCGCAGCGCCTCGCGCGCCTTCGCCCCCATCCCGCGGATCTGCCGCCAGCCCACGCGGACGGCGGGCCTGGCGGGGTCGGCGGTCTCCTCCAGCGTCGCGTCCCAGTCGCCGTCGCGCAGGCAGGGGGCGCGCACCTCCACGCCGTGGCGCATGGCGTCGTGCACCAGCGTGGCGGGGGAGTAGAAGCCCATCGGCTGCGCGTTCAGGAGCCCCACCAGGAACTCGGCCGGGTGGTGCGCCTTGAGGTACGCCGTGGCGTAGGCGATCAGCCCGAACGACCAGGCGTGGCTCTCCGGAAAGCCGTAGTTGGCGAAGATGCGCATGTCCTCGGTGATGCGCTCCGCCACCTCCGCGTCGATCCCGCGCTCCTTCATCCGCTCGCGCAGCCGTTCGATCTGCACGCGCAGCTTCGCCGCCTTACGCGAGTTGCCCATGGTGCGGCGCAGCTCGTCGGCCTCCATCGCCGTGTAGCCGCCCAGCGCCATGGAGATCGCCATCGCCTGCTCCTGGAAGATGGGGATCCCCTGCGTGCGCGCGAGGATCGGCTCCAGGTCGGGGTGCGGAAAGGTGACCTCCTCGATGCCGCGGCGGCGGCGGGTGTACGGCTTTACGAAGTGCGCCACGATGGGCCCCGGGCGGATCAGCGCCACCTGCACCACGATGTCGTAGATCCGCTCCGGCCGCGTCTGCACGATGCTCTGGATCTGCGCGCGGCTCTCGATCTGGAAGGTCCCCAGCGTGTCGCCTGCCGAGATCATCCGGAACGTCTCGGGATCGTCCTGCGGCAGGTCGTACATCAGGGGGCGCACGCCGGTGCGGCGCTCGATCTGGTCGAAGGCGATCCGCACCGCCGTGAGCCCGCCGAGCCCCAGGAAGTCGAACTTGGGGACTCCCGCCGCGTCCAGGTCGTCCTTGTCGAACTGCAGGATGGTGCGCCCCATGGTGGTGCGCTCGATGGCGAGCGCCTCCCCCAGCGGCCGGGAGGAGAGCACGAAGCCCCCGGGATGGGTCGACCGCATGCGCGGCAATCCTTCCACCGCGCGCACCGCCGCGATCAGCGCGCGTCCCCTGGGTGAGGCCGCGTCGAAGCCCTGCTCCTGCCCCAGCTCGCCGGCCAGCGCTTCGGCGCCCTCGGCGGGGCCGGCCCAGTGCAGCCGCTTGCTGAGCCGGAAGGCCTGCTCGGCGGGGTAGCCCAGGGCGCGCATCATGTCCTGGATGGCGGTGGGCGCGGAGTACATCTGCGTGACCGCGGTAATGGCGGCGTGCTGGCGGCTGTACTTCTCATAGACGTAGTTGAGCACCTCCTCGCGCCGGTCGGCCTCGAAGTCGACGTCGATGTCGGGCGCCTCGGTGCCGCCGTCCGCGCGCGCCTCGCTCAGGAAGCGCTCGAAGAGGAGGCCGTGGCGCACGGGATCGACCGCGGTGATGGACAGGCAGTACGCCACGGCGGAGTTGGCCGCGCTCCCCCGCCCCTGGCACAGGATGCCGCGCCGGCGCGCGAAGCGGACCGCGTCCCACATGATGAGGAAGAAGCCGGAGAAGCCCAGCTTCTCGATGACGCGCAGCTCGTGCTCGATCTGCCGCTGCTGCTTCTCGTCGATCCCGCCCCAGCGCTCGATGGCGCCCTCCAGCACCTTCTCAGCCAGAAACGAGTCGTCCGTGTGCCCCTCCGGCAGGTCGAAACGGGGAAGGGGAGGGCGCAGCCAGCGCATGTCGAAGGTGCACTGTTCGGCGATGCGCGCGCTCTCCTCCAGCCCGGCCTCGCGCCCCTGCCAGAGCAGCGCCATCTCGGCCGGCCCCTTGAGCCGCCACTCGCCGTTTGGAAGGAGGAGCCCGCGGCGGAGCGCGGTGTCGTAGTCCACCCCATGGCGCAGCGCTGTCTGCAGGTCGTGCACGCGGCGCCCCTCCGCATCCAGGTAGCGTGGCTCGTTGGTGACCACCCACGGCACCCCCGCCCTCTCCGCCGTCTCGATGAGCGCGTCCACCAGCGCCCCCTCCGCCCCGGAGACGTGGTGGCGCTGCACCTCCACCGCCAGCCTCTCTCCAAAGACGCCGCGCCAGCGCGCCAGCTCGTAGCGCGCCTCTTCCGGCCGCTGCTCCAGGATGCGCGCTCCGATCGGCCCCGATGCCGGGCCGGTGAGCACGTGCACCCCCTCCGACCGCTCCGCCAGCACGTCGAACGACACGCCCGCCTCCCCCCTCCCGTTCTCCAGCCGCGCGTGCGACACGAGCGCCGAAAGGTTGCGGAAGCCAACTTCATCCCGAGCCAGCAGCCCCACGGGATGTCCATCCACCCGCAGCTCCGCCCCGGCGATGGGCCTGACCCCCCCCGTCTTCGCCGCCAGCGCGAAGCGGATGATCCCCCCCAGGTCCGCCGCATCGCACAGCGCGAGCGCCTCGAACCCCAGCTCCGCCGCGCGTTCGGCGAGCGTCTCGGGCGCCACGGCTCCGTCGCCGAAGGAGAAGGCGGAGCGGGCGCGAAGCTCCACATAATTGGGGAATGGGGAATGGGGAATGGGGAATGGTTGAACGGCACCGCGCGCATGGATCCGCGCCGGTGCGCCGGCCTCGCCGTCGGGCGACGGCGGCAGCAGGGTGAGCCCGCCACGCACCACCGCACCGGAAGCCAGGCCCCCCCATTCCCCATTCCCCATTTCCCCATTCCCCATCAGTCCCACCACCCGTGCAGAAACCATCCCTCCTCCAGCGCGTCGCGGAACAGCCATACCAGCCGGCCGTCGTCCGTGGCGCAGCGGAAGTACTCGCGCGCAAAGGGGCGCTCGCCCGTGTGCCCGCCGGAGACGCGGTCCGGGCCCGCGGCCTCGGCCACGGTGCACCAGACGCCGCCGTCGCGCAGGCGGGCGGGGAAGGCGTGGTCGCGGCGCGGGCGAGCCTCCACCCGCACTGGGCGCGGCTGCGGGAGCAGCTGCAGCGTGAGGCCGGCGAGAGCGGGGGCGGCGCGCGTAGCCGAGACCTCCTCGGGGGCCAGGGGGCGCCACGCCGTGCGCGCGTCCGCCAGCGGGTGCGCGCAGACGTCGGGCGCCACCAGCAGGGCGCCGTGCGCGTCGGCCAGCCGCGCCACCGTCTCCTCCACCGGCGCGGCGGTGGCGAAGCCGCGGTCGAAGAGGTCGCCCTGCGTGGCCGACGCCGGCTCCTGCCCCTCCACGCGTAGCGAGACGCCCACCGCCGCGTCGGGAAGGGCGAGATTCTCCAGCTCGCCGCGCACGCGGGCGGACCACTCGTCGCGCTCGGCCGTGGGGCGCGCGGTGCGCAGGACGCGCGTCACCGTGCCCCCGCCCGAGAGGGGGAGCTCCAGCACCATGCGCCGCGCCCGCTCGCCTCGCTCTTTCAACGTGGCGCACACGCTGGCCAGCGCCCCGTGCGCGGCGAAGGCCAGCCGCGCCGCGTCGGTGATGGCGTAGTCCAGGAAGTCGATGGCCGCGTGCGGCGCCTCCGCGGGGATGGGGCGGAAGAGGAGGCGCGGATCGTCGCCGCGCGACAGGCGCCAGAGCCGCGCGCCCTCCGCGCCGAAGCGCACCTCCGCCGCCTCGCGCGGAAGGGCGGCCAGGTCGCCGCAGCGGCGGATCCCCGCGCCCTGCAGCAGCGCGCGCGTGCGCGGGTCGGGGTCCAGCACGTCCAGCCCCATGGCGGCCAGGAAGTCGCGCTCGCACCCGGCTCGCACCGCGGTCACGGGATCGCCGCCGTGGCGGGCGGCGGCCTCGGCGGCCACGGGAACGCCGGCCACCCCTGCCCGTGCTCCCACCCCCAGCGCGCCGGCGCGCGCCAGCAGCGACGCCGCCAGCGCGGCGGCATCCAGCCCGCGGCCGTCGGCCCACACCACACCGGCCCCCACCGCCACGCGCGGGGCGGCCTCCATCAGCGAAGCCCCCACTTCAGCGAGCGGCGCCCCGGCGGTCTCCCAGGCCGGGCTCCAGAGACAGACGAACGTCACGCGCAGCCACGGGCAGCTCCACCTCCGCGTCCCGGCTCCAGCCGAGCGCGGTCGCGCGCAAGCGCACTCCCACCGCATCCACCTCCACCGCCTCCCCCAGCCCATCTCGCCGCCAGCGCACTCCGCCGGGGGGGACCCACGACGACACCTTGACCGCCGCCATCCACCCGTCGCCCGACCCCGCTTCGACGAAGGCGGCGCCGCCCTCGCGGGCCACGTGCACCAGCCGCACGCGGTCGGTGCCGGCGGTGGCGGCGCCGGCCAGCACCACCACCCCGAAGCCCCCGCACCGCAGGAGCTCTTCGGCGCAGAGGAGGGCGTCGGCGGGCTTCTCCGTCCTCACCAGCGAGATCCCGCCCCACTCCGCCTCGCCACTCGTGGTGCGCGCGGCGTCGACCCACGCGGCGCGCTCCCCCCGCTCCAGGGCGGCGGCGCACACTCCGCGCAGCACGGCCGTGGCGCCCGGCCCGTTCCACACGGAGAGCCTTCCGCGCGGGAGGCCGCCTCCGGGGAGCGCCGCGTCCAGCGCCGTCCACCCCGTCGCCACCGCCCGTGCGGTGCGGAACGCCACCGGCATGGCGCCGGGAAAGCGTTCCTCCAGTGTGCGCCGCAGCGCGGCGACCTGTGCCGACATGGCTCATCCGGGAGCGAGGGTGGACTGTCCGGACGCGACCGGGTATTGCAAGACTAAAACCGAAGAAAAGCCGCATCAAGGCTCAGCGCGCAATGGGTACAGAGTGAACACATCTGTGGCCCGTGCAATCACTTGCGGTGCAACGCCCTGGCTCAATGCGTCCGCTGTTGAGCGGCAATGTGGACGTGTATGTGAATATTTCCGGGGTGGACAAAAAGCGGCCTCACGCGGAGGCGCGGAGGCCGCGGAGAACTGCAACTGCATGGCTCACACAGAGACACAGAGACACAGAGACACAGAGACACAGAGACACAGAGACACAGAGAGAACAGCAGGAGGGCTGTCTATGATTTGCAGTTCCCCCTGCTGGCACGGCGTGAGTGGAGGTTCGCCACTTGCCTTGCCCGTAAGCCCGGGTATGATCAAGCGTGAGTCAAGCGCCGGATGAGGGAACTGGTGACAGAGGAGAGTTCGTGAAGAAGAAGAAAAACGGCTTTGGCGAGATGTTGATCAGAGCACTGGAAGAGGCGGTGGAGCATCACGAGGGCCGCCTCGCCGCTCGCGTGGATCGGGTGGAGATCACCACTCGAAACGGGGTAGTCAAACCTCGAGGATGACGAGAGAGGAACGAGCCTCGACATCGTTAGCGCTCTGATCGAATGCACGGAGAAAGATCCTTTTCTCCGTGCATTTTCGTGTGTGGATTTCCTCAGAAGACGCGCGGTTAAGATCTGGTTACGCCAGGGAACACGGGCGGAATAGGAGTGTGTGGGGGGATGCGTGAGGCCGTGGCGCCCCAGGTTGTGGCGCGGTGGGTACAAAGTTTACAGTGCGCACAGGCGAGTGTCTGCGCGCGTTAACTGTTGTAAAAATAGGCTTTGCGTGGATGCTGGCGTGGCGTGGCCGGGCTGGCACCGGCGCTGCCATGGGGCGATGGCACGACATGGCCCATTTTACGGGGCAGGCAGAGATCACGCACAGTCTGGAGAGAGAGAAACGATGGCAACCGTACGACTGCTGGACGACGTCGTGAAGTCTACGCTGGCGGCGCTGAAGCTGGAGCCGCTCACCGCCACCACCGCGGAGGCCGGCAAGCCGATCGGCATCCGCGTGATCGGGCTTCCGGAATCGGGAGTGCTCACGCGCGACCTTCCCGTGCCGCTGAACTTTCCGCTTACCGGCGTGCTGACGAACGTGCGGCTCGGCGCCACGCTCACGGACGTGAAGCTGACCGGCGGCCTCACGCAGACGCTCGACGCGCGCGTGGTTTCCAAGGAGATGCTCTTCGCCAACACCCTGCTCGAAGGGGCCGGGGTGGAGAATCCGCAGAACGCGGGCGCGCCGGAGCTTCCCTTCATCAACCTCCCCGCTCTTCCCCCCCAGGGACCGAGCGGCCCGAACTTCAACCTCATCAACCTGGGGCTCGTGCCGCGCTCCGCGATCGAGGGGGTGCCGGGCGCCCTTTCGCAGGCGGACGGCTCGCTCACCTCCACCATCGACCACGCGCTGACCGGCGACCTCGCGGGCCCCATCACCGGCACCATCGTCACCACCATCGACACCGTGGTGAACCTGCCCGTGGACGTTCCCTTCAAGGTGTCGGTGAGCTGGCGCGTGTGCGCCGACAGGGCGGGGAAGGAGCCGCTGAGCAGCTCCGAGTACCGCATCGACGGTCCGCTGGACCAGCCCTCCGTCGACATCGTGCTGCGGCCGGACACCTTCGACTGGCTCAAGGAGGAGGACGGCTCCATCCCGCCGCCGGCGGAGGGCGCCAAGCGGTACCTGTTCGCGGACGTGACGATCTCGGCGTCCGGCGTGAGCCACACCGCGTCCGTGGGTCCCGTGGAGCTTGCCACGCTGTCGCTGGGGATTCCGCGGATGCTGGCGATGTTCGCCGACTACAACTTCACCGGCCCGGCGCTGGTGATGGTGCCGCAGGGGTCGCCGCTGGGCGAGCTCAGCCAGTTCCTGAAGAGGCTGGAGCCGCTGCAGGCGGTGCTCCAGGCGCTCCGCTCCTTTCCGCAGTTCGGGCCGCTGGCGCTCGGGTTCGGCAGCATCCTTTCCGGCACGCTGACCAACCCGCACATCGCCTTCCGCGAAACGGAGGGGATCGCGAAGATGAACGACATCGTCCTGATCCAGAACGACCGCTTCACCAACGACATGGAGGCGGAGGACGAGATCCGTTCGCTCCTGCTGCTGGGGAACACGGGCGCCACCGTGCAGTGCTTCAACGCCCCCGAGTTCAAGGGCGACGAGGGGTGGTTCCAGCTCGGGGTGAAGGAGGGCTACGTGGCGATCGTCCGCAACCTCCACCGCAAGCACCCGGTCACGGAGCCGGAGCAGTGGTTCATGGACGTGAAGAAGGAGCCCGACGGCGCCTTCAACGCCCACACCTTCGGCCAGGCGCTCTCGTCCGTCCGCTTCGCCTCGCCTGACGCGTAACCGGCGAGACAGTCCTGAACGGCGCGGTCCCGCCACTCGCGGGACCGCGCCCGCTTGCTTTGCGTCAGCCGGCGCACGAATATCGCCGGTTCCGCGGCTTGTATATGTCGGCCAGGCTTGATGTTAGATATTTTACTCGTTCGCGCTCCGGCCCCCGTACTGGTAACGGGATGAGATCCTTCGAACGAATCACGAGTCGTCCGGCCTGTGGCATTTCTGGACTACGGAGCTGTCCGAACCCTGGCGCACTCGCTCGCCCAGGAAGACGCGTCCGACGCGATCCCGCCGATCCGCGTTAGAATCACGGGCATCGACTCAAAGGCTCTTACCGCGTATACGACCACCTGGCAGGGGCGGCATCCCTCCGGGTACGGCGGGTTCGATTGGAGTCGGCTCTGGCACCGGGTGTGTCGGCATGACCGCCGGAGCTTCCATTGCGCACTCTGGCATGGGCCGGTCCTCTGCGGTTTAGCGATCGGCTCAGTGCCCCGCGGTCACGGCGCTCTCACGCTCAGATACATGGAAGGCCGCCCGAACGGGCACCCGCTCCAGGGGCATGTGGCGCGGATCGTACTAGCGGCGGCGGAGTACTACGCCGAAGGACTTTCGCTCCCGCGGGTGCGTATCGAGAACCCCGCCCCGGGGGTCGAGACTTTGTACCGCAATCTTGGGTTTACGCTTGCGCACCGAGAGGGTGTGGTCCGATACTTGGTGAAGGACCTCCCGAACAATTGGAGCTGAGATGTCCACGAACCCATTTCGAGCCGCCGATACGACGGGGGGAGTGCACAAGGGTGCCCGCAAGCGCATGCTGGCCGCGCGGGATCGCGTCCGCCGCTACTTCTCGCCCGAGGCGATCGCGGAATCCGATCCTGACGAGGCCGAGGTCATCGGCAAGCGCGACGTAATCGCGGATGGCAAGGCCGCGGGCGGGTGCTGATCCGCGACGCATAGACGCAGAGATGCGGGGGTGGCTCCACTTGAGGAGCCACCCCCGCCCTCTTCCACCCTCAACGTATTACCCGCCGCCGCGCAGCACCCGCTCCAGCAGCTCCGCCGCACGCTCCAGCGCCGCCAGCTCCTCCCCATCCAGCGCGCCCAGCCGCGCGGCGAGGGAGGCCACACGGCGCGCGCGGCCCTCGCGCAGCACGCGCTCGCCCTCGGGGGTGGCGTAGAGCCAGGTGACGCGGCGGTCCAGGGGGTCGAGCTCGCGGGTGGCGAGGCCGGCCTCCTCCAGCTTGCGAACGGTGCGGGTCATGGAGGGCGGCTGAACCTGCTCGGCCGCCGCCAGCTCCCCCAGCGTCTTCGCGCCGCCGAACACGAGCACCGACAGGGCGGAGAGGAGCGGCGCCGACACTCCGAGCGCGTCATCCTCCCGGCGAAGCTGGCGCAGGAGGTGGATGCTGGCCGAGTGCAGCCGGTCGGCGACGTGCTCGGGCGTGGGGGGTCGATTCGTCATCCTTGCCAATTTAGTTAGCGAGGCTAAATATTCAAGGAAGACGATCCGTGAAGCATCCACTTCCAACGCGAGGTCACCCATGAGCACCGCCGCATCGCTGGGAATCACCGGAGTCGGACAGGTGGCCATCAACGTGCGGGACGTGCAGCGGGCGGTGGAGTTCTACCGCAACGTGCTCGGGCTGCGCCTCCTCTTCCAGATCCCCAACAGCGCCTTCTTCGACTGCGGCGGCCTGCGCCTCATGCTGGGCACGGCCGAGAAGCCGGAGTTCGACCACCCCGCATCCATCCTCTACTACAAGGTCGACGACATCCACGCGGCCTACGCATCGCTCCAGGCCGCCGGCGCGGACACCGTGGATGCGCCGCACCTGATCGCGCGCATGCCGGACCATGAGCTGTGGATGTTCTTCGTCCGCGACCCCGAGGGCAACCACCTGGGCCTGATGAGCGAGGTGCGGTAGCGCGTCCGGCGCAGGCGCGTCGAAGGTGGATGAGACGTGTAGCCCCACGCTTCGACCCGCCGAAAACCCGCGCTCGTTCACCCTGCTCCCGCGCGCCGCGTATCGAGCACGGACCTCCGTCAGTCCTCTCGGACGCCGGGCCTCTCCCGTCCGGCTGGTGGTGCGTAAGGCCGGCCGGGAGTGCATGACCCGAGGCGGCACCCGCGTACGCAGCTCACCGCGGGCTTCGGAGCGCCGCTACCTGGCGTAGGATGTCGTCCGGAGAGTAGTTGTCGAAGCGGATCCGGCCAGCACCGTCCAGAACGAAGTAGCGCGGGGTGATCTGGTTGTCGAAGGCGCGCGCGGCATCCCCGTCCGGGTCGAGGAACGCGGGAAATCGGTACTGGGCCTGCCCCAGGAAACTGGACACCGCCGCCGACGACTCGTCTTTCGTGATGGTGACCACCCGGATGCCGCTGCTCTGGAGCGTGCTCGAAACACGGTCAAGCTCCCGCAGCTGCGCCGAGGACGGAGGGCAGTAGCGCGACCAGAACGCCACCAGAGTGGGGGTCCGGTTTTCGGCGCGGAACGTCACGGAAGTTCCTGACGAGTCCGTGAGCCGAACCGGCGCACGCAACCCCCGATTGATGGACTGTGCCCAGACGTACGCACCGAGCACGCTCCGGGCGTCTTCTTCGAGCGCGGTCCACTTCGACGGGTCGAAGTGCCGTGCGGCGCGTACCTTCACGGAGTCCACGAACGTAGCCGACGTGGAGGGGTCCACCGCCACCCGCGCCAGAACCGGCAGCGCTCCGGCGGTGTCGCCGATCGCGAAACGCGTATTCGCGATCGTACGGAAGACCCCCACGTCCCACCCCGTCGCGGCTGCATGCGAGAGGGTATCGAGTCCGGGGGCGACTCGCCCGGACTCGATGAGGGAGCGGCCGAGGTCCCCGAGCAACGCGGACTTGGTCCGCGCGCGGTCGGTCTGAAAGTCGGTTCGGGTGTGCCCGAGCAGGCGGTACTCGCTCTGATCCTGGTCCTGGCGGCGAATCTGCGCACGGAGACGATTCTCTCTCTCGTTCCGGAGGGCAGGAACGTTCGGGAGCATGCGTGCGACCATTCCGGCGAACGAGGGAATCGACTCTTCCAACCGCCGTGCCCAGCGCAGTATCGCGACCGGATCCCCTGAGGCACGGGCGGTGGTGAAGCCGGTGTAGTAAAGCTGGGGCGACACTCCTCCGGCCTCGGTCCACAGTGCTTCCAGCGCCGCGAGCAGCGCGGCACGGTCCGCCCGGTATTTCGAAGTCGCGTTGAACACGCGCCACTGTACGGCCTCGGGAGAAGTGGGCGCCAGGCGGATGAGGCGGTCACTCCAGCGGGCTTCGCTTGCGCTGTCACGCAGTGCCGTCGCAAAGAATGCCAAGCGCGCCAGCTCGCGAGCGTCCCGCGTCTCCGCGCGCTTCGCCTCCAGTGTCCGGAACCTCGCGTGGAACACGGCGGTCAGACTGTCGCCCCTCACCCGATCCAGCATGGACTTCTCCGCCGAATACCGCCTCATCCACCCGGCGGTACTGTCGGGGTACAGCTGAGTCAGCTCACGGGTGGTCCGTAGTGCGATACTCGAATCCCATTCGCCGGTGCCCTCAACCTTCCGCTCGAGCGCGACGGCCAGCGGCTTCCCGTCGGCACCGTGGACAAGTACCTCCCAGGCAGCCGGGTCGTAGTCGACGAGGTCGCCCTTCGGATCTTCTACCGCGAGTGAGGCGTAGACGACCGAGTCCGGGATCTGGAAGGAGCCGGTGTATGTCCGCGCCCCGGTGCGGGCCAGCACCGCAAGGGTGGCGTGCCCCCCCGAGTAGGGATTTGGCTCGGACCGGAAGAGGCGTGCGCGCAGGATGAGCCGTTCCTCGCCCGCGAGCTTGCCCGCGGCGCGATACTCCACCTTCACCACCTGCCCTGGGCGTGGCGCGGCGGGAGCGAGCAGCAGCTGACTTCCCTCTGCAGCCAGCTCCGGCGTGCGCCACATCGTCGTGAGCCCGCCGGCCACGGCGAGCAACAGTGCCGCGGCGGCCGCGGCGTCGGCGAACACGCGGACCCGCGGGCGGCGCGTGACCGCGGCGGGAAGGAGCACGCGAGAACCGGCGGCTCGCCGGGCACGCACGTGCTCCAGCGTCTCCAGTGGAAGCTCGGGTACGGCGTCTTCGCGGAGTGCCGCACCGATCGCGCGCCACGCCTGGATCTTGCCGCGGCATGGCTGGCACTCCGCGAGGTGCTCGGATACCCGCCGGCGCCGGAGTGCACCCAGCTCACCGTCCATGTACAGGTTGAGCGTCCGCGTATTGGGATGTCGGTTCATTTCGGTCCTGTGAGTAGTTGTCGCATCTCTTCCCGCGCCCGGTGAAGGCGCACCTTGGAAGTCCCCGCCCGAATCCCGAGCACATTCGCGATCTCCGCATGCGAGTAGCCCTCGATCTCGCGGAGCACCAGCACGGCACGGAGCGTTTCAGGAAGCAGCTGAAGAGCGCGCTGGACGTCGAGAACGTCGATACAGCCGTCGGCGGACCCCCGCGCCACGACATCCGCGGCGGCCTCCATGGGTACCTCGTTACGGCGTCGGCGAATGCGCCTGAGTGCCAGGCGGGTAGCCACGGTGCGGATCCAGCCGCCCATACTCCCCCGCTCTTCATAACCGCGGAACGCCATCGGCAGAGCGACGAAGAGGTCCTGCACGACGTCTTCGGCGTCGGGTGCGGAGCCCGTGAGGCGGTACGCAATCCTGTATACGGAAGACGAATGTCGATCGTACAGATCACGCAGGTGGTCAGGATCGCTATAGTCGTTCACGCGGAGCCGGTGAGGGAGTGGCGAGGCTTCAGCTGGGGCCCAGGGTCGAAGAAGACCGGGCCCACATCTATGTAGGCCAGTTACCCTACGAAAGGTTACAACGGGCTGAGAACCGCGGGAGGCCCTGCCCGCTCCCCCGCGCCCTTCCATGCGCGACGAGATCGCTGAAGCCTGTCCCATCCCGCGGCTTCCACCTACTTTCACCGGGCACCCCATTTCGGAGCCGCCCGTGAAGCTCGCGCCCGTCACCCTCGAAGGCACGCACGTCCGCCTGGTGCCGCTCACACGCGAGCACCTCCCCGCGCTCTGGGAGGTGGCGCGCGACGAGGAGCTGTGGCGCTGGACGTGGAACGCCGTACGCACCGAGGCCGACCTGGAGCGCTACGTAGACGCCGCGCTCCGCATGCGCGACGCGGGCACGGCGCTCCCCTTCGCCACCACCGAGGCGGCGACGGGGCGGGTGATCGGGAGCACGCGCTTCGCCAGCGTCGAGCCGCCTCACCCGCGCGTGGAGATCGGCTGGACGTGGATCGGGCGGCCGTGGCAGCGCACCGCCGCCAACACCGAGGCCAAGCTCCTGATGCTCCGCCACGCCTTCGAGACGCTCGGCTGCCTGCGCGTGGAGCTCAAGACGGATGCGCTGAACGAGCGCTCCCGTAACGCCATGCTCCGCATCGGCGCGCGCGAAGAAGGGATCTTTCGGAAGCACGGCGTCACCGAGAGCGGCCGCGTGCGCGACACCGCGTGGTACAGCATCGTGGACGACGAATGGCCCGCCGTCGAGGCGCGCCTCCTCGGCATGCTCGCCCGCCCCTACCCGGCCCGATGACCCCGCAACGAACCCTCGTCGCCGCCGCGGCGCTCGCGCTGGGCGCCTGCGCTCCCGCACGCCCCGCGCTCGCCCCGGCCCCCGCCCGCGCGCCGATCGCCGTCGCGCTCGACTCCATCTTCGGCGACACGCTCTTCGCCCGCGCGGAGTGGGGCGTGATGGTCCGCTCGCTGGAGACGGGCGAGACGCTCTACCGCCGCAACGCGGAGAAGCTCTTCGTCCCCGCCTCCAATCAGAAGATCGTGACCGGCGCCTCCGCGCTGGAGACGCTGGGGCCGGACTTCCGCTACCGCACCCCGGTGGAGGCCGAGGGCCCCGTTCGCGACGGCGTGCTGGCCGGCAGCCTGGTGGTGCGGGGAAGCGGCGATCCTACGATTTCCGCGCGCTTCGGCGGCGCACGCCCCCTCTTCCGCGCCTGGGCGGACTCGCTGCGGGCGCGCGGCATCACACGCATCGCGGGCGCGGTCGTGGGCAACGACGACGTCTTCGACGACGTGCCGCTGGGCCGCGGCTGGGCGTGGGACGACCTGGACGCGTCGTACTCCGCCGAGATCGGTGGGCTGCAGCTCAACGAGGGGTACGTCACCGTGCGCGTGGGCCCCGGCCCGAGTCCCGGCGCTCCCGCCGTCGTCACCCTCGATCCCGCCACGGCGTACCTCCCCGTCACCGTGAATGCGACGACCGGCGCATCCGGCTCCGCCCGCAACGTGGACGCGACGCGCGCCCCGCTCGGCCCCGGCATCGTGGTCACCGGCACCGCCCCGCCCGACTCCACGCCGGAGGAGATCGAGGTGGCGGTGCGCGACAACACGCTCTTCTTCACCCACGTGCTGCGAGAGGCGCTGATCGAGGCCGGGATCCGCGTGGACGGCCCCGCGCTGGACGACGACGCGCGCCCCGACACGGCTCGCCGCCCCGCCGCGCCGCTCTTCGTCCACGCCTCCCCGCCGATGCCGGAGGTGCTGGCCGCCTTCCTGAAGCCGAGCCAGAACCAGTACGGCGAGATCCTGCTGAAGACGATGGGCCGCCGCATCCGCAACGCCGGCACCGCGCAGGCGGGGCTCGCGGTGGAGGATTCGCTGGCGCGCGCGTGGCAGCTCCCCCGCGGCGGCTTCCGCGCGGCGGACGGCAGCGGCCTGTCGCGCTACAACCTGGTGGCACCTGAGCACCTGGTGGCGCTGCTGGAGCGGATGACGCGCAGCCCCAACTACGCCGTCTTCTACGCCGCCATGCCCGTCGCCGGCGTCGACGGCACCCTGCGCAACCGGATGAAGGGGACACCGCTCGCGGGGAACGTGCACGCCAAGACGGGCACCCTCTCGGGCGTGCGCTCCCTGAGCGGCTACCTCACCACCGCCGCTGGCGAGCGCATGGTGTTCTCCATCCTCGTCAACAACCACACCCTCTCCGCCGCCGCCGCGGACCGCCTGGCGGAAGCGGCGCTGCTGCGCGTGTACAACCACCCGCGTACGGGCGCTGAGCGACGATGAGCCGTTCCGCGCCCGCTGGACGTTGAGACGCCTCTGCGGCCACCCGGAGGGGGCACACGTCGAACATTAAAAGTGCGTTACTCCAGGGGTCTGCCGCGGATCGAAAGCAGGGGTCGTGCACAGGTGCACGACCCCTGCTGGCTTCTCAGATCCTCGGTGCGGGCAGCACGCAGGCTGCGCTCGCGGCGGAGGACCGCGAGGTTTTTCTCTGGTCCGTGGCCACGGCCGGCATCCTTGCGCTAACAAGAACATTCGGCAATTCTTTCCGAGAGCGTTTCTGCTGGAGTGCGACCGCCCGTGGGCCAACCTGCCAAAACGTCGTCTTATGAACGCGCCTCTTCCCGTATTCCAGCGGACGAGCCCCAAAATCGTCTACGTACGTATCCTGGAGGCGTGCAACGCCGGGTGCCGGATGTGCCCGTTCGCCAACTCCAGCGATCCTTTCCGGCTGGCGGTTGAGCGGGTGCGCACGCTCGCGGTGCAGCTGGCGGCGCTGGGCGGCGAGGAGGTGCGTTTTACCGGCGGTGAGCCCACGCTGCACGAAGGATTGCTGGAGGCGGTGGCCGAGGTACGCGCGGCGGGGTTGCGGGTGAGCCTCATCACCAACGGAAGCCGTCTGGCCGAGATGGCCGCACCGCTGCTGGACGCCGGTCTCTCCGCGCTCACCTGCTCGCTCGACTCGCCGCGCCCCGAGATCCACGACGGACTGCGCCGCACCCCCGGCCTCTTTGCGGCGGCGATCGCGGGGCTCGAGACTCTCGCCACGGAACGCGCGCGCCGCGGCCGCTCCCTGCCCATCACGGTAAACACCATCGTCTCCGCCGAGACCTTTCGAGACATCCACGAATTCGTTCCGCTGCTCGACCGCATCGGCGTGGACTTCTGGACCCTGATCCCCATCAAAGACAAGAAGAGCCTGTATCTTACGGCCGAAGAAGCGCACGAGTTCTCCGCCTCGGTCGTCCCCCGCATCGAGGCGCGGCTGGAGCGCGCACGCGTGCGGCTGAACGCCGTGAGCCCGCACGTCTTCGGCACCAGCGACGCCGCCCGCGTGGCGTCGGCGGGAGGCCGCCTGCCCACTCACACCCGGTGCTTCGTTCCCGACGTGGTGGGCTACATCGATGCCCGGCGCGGCCTGCTCACCGCGTGCAACTGCCTTCCGCACCGCCGCGGCAGGCCGCTCAGCCTGGAAGGCGTGTGGGACCGGCCGTTCGGCGAGAGCTGGAACGAGCCGGGCTTCGCCGGCGAGCGCGCGGCGTTCGCGTCGGTGGCTTCGCAGGTGTGCACCGGCTGCGAGCCCGGCAACGTCCGCTTCAACCGCGATGCAGACCTGGCGCTGTCCGCGGCGGGCTGGCCCGACGCCCAGTGGCTTTAGCCCCCCTGCACGTCCCCACGTCTCATACCACTCCCCACGAACAGAATGCGGATCTTCTTCGCGTGCCCGATCACCGGGTACCTTCGGCACGACGGCCCCGTACCCTCCGTCGAACCGGCATACGCGCATTTCATCAAAGGGATCGACACGGCCCTGCAGCACGCGGGGCATGACGTCTTTCTGGCGCTTCGTCTGGAGGAGTACGGCGCGAAGCTGCGCGCCGCCTCCGTCTGCACCCCCTTCGACATGCTGGAGATGCAGCGCGCCGACTGTGTGGTGGCGTTGGCGGAAGACAGCTACGGCGTGCACCTGGAACTCGGGTGGGCAAGCGCCATGGACAAGCCGATGGTGATCGTGGTGCCCGAAGGGGGGCGCGACACCACGGCGCTTCTGGCGGGGCTGGCCTCCGTGGGCCGCTGCATCTTCGTGCCCGCCGCGGCCGAAGCGCGAACGGACGTGGCGGCGCAGGCGGCTCTGCACGACGCGCTGCTGGCCGCCGTGCATGAGCTGCGCGAGGAGCGCGCGCCCGCGGCCGCGCAGGGCGAGAGCTGCGCCTTCCTCTCCTCGGCGTTCGGCTTCGGCCCCATCTCCAAGGCGGTGGCGATCGCGGCCGAAATCAAACGGCGGCGCCCGGGCATCACCCTGCACTGCTTCGGCGCCGGGCTGGACTACGATTTCGCGCGCACCTCGCCGGCCTTCGACCGGGTGTATCGCGTGGACGTGGACCGGCCCGAAGTGCTGGCGTCGCTCGCGGAGCATCTGGAGGCGTATCAGGCCGTGTTCTCGGTGCTCAACCTGGACATTCTTCCCTTCTGGGCCGGGCGCCGCACGCCGCTGTACATGGTGGACAGCCTGGCCTGGATGTGGCCCGGCCCCCCGCCGGGGATCGAGCACGCGACCCGCTACTTCGTGCAGGATTACCTGGTGCCGCCGAGCCGGCTGCGGGAATGGTCCAGCCGCCTTCCCATCGAGGTGGTGGCGCCGATCGAGGCGACGGCCGACTACGTTACGCGGCGAGCGGATGCACCGGACGACCAAGTACTGGTGAGCCTGGGCGGGTGCGCCAATCCGTTCGTCGATCCCGCGCTGTACGATGAATACGCCGACCTCATCGTGGGGCAGGTGCTGGAGTCGGTGGGGGAGGGTGAGGTCACCGTCTGCTGCAACCAGCGTCTGGCGGCACGGCTGCGCGGACGGCTGGGCACGCGCACCGGGGTCCGCATCGGCCACCTTCCGCACCGCGAGTTCGTGGAGCGGCTGTCCACCGCCCGCGTGGTGCTCACCTCTCCGGGGATCACCACTACGCTGGAGGCGATGGCGCTGGGTAAAATCCCGCACTTCGTGCTGCCGCAGAATTACAGCCAGGCGCTGATCAGCGAGCAGTACGCCCACGAGCTGGGACCCGGGCGCTGCATGGCTTTCAGCGGGTTCGGAGACGAGTTCGCGGTTCCCCCCGGACTCCCCGAGACGGACGGGCTGGAGCGGGTGACCTCCATCCTCCGCGCCATCCTGCGCGACCATCGCGGGGAGGTGGGCGAGCGGATTCACCGCATGATCAACACCCCCGGGGAAGACGGCAACGTTCTGGAATCGCTCCGCGCCCGCATGACCGACAGCTACAAGTGCACCGGGCAGTCGGCCATCGTCTCGCGCTTCCTTACGGCGATGCCTGCCGTGTAAGCCGTGCGGCGGGGCCACGACCCAAGGAGCGACGGAGGTCCGGGAGAATGGTTCCCGGACCTCCGTTTGCGTGACGCTGCCTTACGCGGAGCGCGTCATATGGAGACGACCGTGGGACTCCCGAGCCGCGCATGGTTCTGGGCGTACCACGGGATCACCTTGCGCACGGCGGCGATGGTGTACTCGATGTCTTCCTGGTCCAGCCCCGGCCCCAGTTCCAGCCCCACCTGGCGGGCCATCACATCCAGCGCGGTGGGGCAGCTTTCACGAGCATAGCAGGGCCGCCCCTCGGTAATCTGTGAGTAGAGAAGCGGCTCCTGGTTCCGCAGCCAGTCGATCTCCAGCACGTACGGATGCGCGGGGTCGGCGCCCACGTTCTCGCGCCGCAGCGCCGTGACGATCTCGTTGCGCCAGGGGCCGAGCTCACGCGGGAGGAGGAAGTTGAACTTGAAGTATGCGTGCGCCGACCCTTCGCCCAGGTGGGGGAACTCCAGGCCGAGCCCATCCAGCGCGGCCCGGATCCCGGCGGCGAACTTCTGACGGGTCTGCGTCTCGTGTTCCAGGGCGCGCAGGCCGTGGCGGGCCAGCACCGCCTGCACCTCGGTCATGTTGTAGCTGAAGCCCATCTCCAGATATTCGAACCAGCCGTCACCCTTCCCCTTGTGAGCCAGGCTGCGGGCGCGCTCCACCAGCGCGGCCGAATCCGAGATCACCAGCCCTCCCTCGCCCGACGTGACGTGCTTGCGGCAGCACACGCTGTAGGCGGCCGCATCGCCCAGGCTCCCCAGCAGGCGCCCGTTCCACATGCCGCCGTGAGCCTGCCCGCAATCTTCCAGCACCCACAGCCCGTGTGCCCGCGCCAGCTCCAGCAGGTCGTCCATTGGGCACGGCTGCCCGTACATGTGCACCGGCACGATGGCCGAGGTGCGGGACGTGAGCTTGCGGCGGGCATCGACGGGGTCCATCACCCAGCTCGACGGATCGACGTCGACGATCACCGGCACCAGGTGGCTCTGGATGAGCGCGGTGATCGCGGAGATGTACGCGTTGGCGGGTACCAGCACCTCGGAGAAGGGGGGAAGGCCGGCCGCCACGTAGGCCACGTGGAGCGCCGACGTCCCGGAGTTCACCGCCACGCCGTGGCTGCGCCCGAACCAGGCGGCGAACTCGGCCTCGAGCGCGCGGACGTGGGTGCCGCCGTAGAAGCGGGCCAGCGTGCCGTCGTCCAGTACGCGCAGGACTTCGTCGCGGGCTTCGGCTGGAACCCGCGGGCGGGCGGGCTTGTACGTCGGACGGACGGGGGCGCCGCCGTGAAGGGCGAGAGGGCTGTTCATCATGGGCGTAGGCGACGGTCAGGGGAGATGGGAGAAGGTGTGCCAGCAACTGCGGGCCGCATCCAGGTCGTCGATTTCCACTACGACGGGGAGCCCCGCGGCGCGGCGGGCGAGCCCGTGCCAGTATGCCGGGTGCCGGTCCACGTCGCCGGGCTCGAGTGCGCGGTGCTCGTCGCGCACCCCGTCGTTGGCGTGCAGCGCCACCGCGCGGATCCAGGGATCCACGCCTTCGAGGAAGGCCAGGGGGTCCTGGCCGATGAGCGGGTGGCCGGCATCGAACATGATCCCGGCGCGCTCGGGGGGGAGGCCGTCGAGAAGGTGAACCAGGTCGGCGGCATGGTCTCCCAGGTAGGTCCGCCCCAGCACGGGATCCAGGCGGCGCTGGTTTTCCACCAGCAGAAGCGGCCCGCCATCCGAGCCTTCGAGGATGGCGTGCAGGGCGGGACGCGCCAGGTCGATCCGCCGGCGGCGCTTCTCCGTCTCATCGGGTGCGCACCGCGCCTGGCCCAGCTCCAGCACCACCCAGCGCGCTCCCAGCTCCCCCGCGGCCTGGTACAGCTCGCGCCAGAGCCGGGTGGAAACGGCCCGGAGCGGGTCGACCTTTTCGGCCACCGAGATCCCCGTGGGGCCGGCCACGCTGCAGGTGAGCCCCGCGCCGGCCAGCGCCCGAGCGGCACTCGCCAGCTCGCCCGCGGATGGCACGGGGCTGGAGCCGGCGCCGTTCCACGACCACTCCCACTCCACGTGGACGAAGCCCGCGGCCCGCACCTCGTCCAGCCGCTCGGGCCGGCACTCCGCGCGGCGGACACGTACGCCGGAGGTCATCGCGCGTCCAGGAAGCCCAGGAGACGGCGTAGCTGCTCCACCTGGCGCTCGGCGACCGGGCGCGCCGCCGGATCGCGCCTGGCCCGCTCGCCGTGGTGCCAGTAGCTGTCGAGCTTGCGCGCCAGCAGCGCCGGCCACAGATCATCGGCCCCGACCTCCACCCCCCCCGCGGCGGCGTACGCATCCAGCATCGCGCCGATCCGGGCATCGGCACCGCGGCCGGGGCCGCGGAGGAGGAGGGTGAGCACCACGGTGGCCAGGTCGAGCACCGCCGGATCGGCGCTGCAGAACTCGAAGTCGATCACCCCGGTGAGCTCGGCGGCAGCGCCCCGCCCCGCGAGCTTCAGGTTGGGGTGCGAGAAGTCGCCGTGGATGACCTGCACCGGGAGCGACAGCAGGCGCGGGAGCCACGCCTCCACCCTCTCGACCGCGGGCTCCACCATCGCCGCGAACGCGGCGTCGCCGCTTTCGGCTCGATGGCGCGCCAGGTTGGCCTGCAGGTCGCCCCGGAGCGTGGTGGGCGCGGGTGCCAGCGATGGATCGATCTGCCCCAGGAGCCGGTGCAGCCGCGCGAGGCCGCCCGCCACGGCCGGGTACTCGGCGCCGTGGAGCGGATCGGGCCGGCGGCCGGGGACGTTGTGGGTGAGCTGCCAGGCGCCCTCCTCGTCCCGGTGGAAGAGCCCTCCCCCCAGCGGAGGCACCGTCTGGGGAACGCGCAGCTCCGCCCCCTCGCGCGCGGCGACCTGGCCCAGCGCCTCCACGAGCCGCGCCTGCCGCTCACGCCACGGAAGGTCGTCCGGGTCGTAGCAGTGTAGCCAGAACCGCCGCCCCACCTGCCATACGCGGTTGTTGACCCCCAGGTCGTCGGAGCGCGGCGAAGCCGCGATCTTCCACCCCGCGCGCAGGGCCGCCGAGGCGCTCACGCCACCCCCGGCGCGAAGCGCGCGGAGAAGCGCTCCACCACGAGGTCGTGCAGTGCGGGCGGCAGGTGCGCATCCAGGTAGCCGCGGAGGTTGGGCTCTTCCATAGCCTGGCGCCGCAGCACGGCGGCGCCCAGCCGCGCGGGGAGGCGCGCGTCGCCGGGAGCGCGGGTGAGCCGAATGGACCCGTCCGGGGAAGTCATGGGAAGGAAGCTGGTGTGGGCGTTCACGGCGGCGTCGAGCTGAAAGATGCGCGCGGCCAGTGCGTAGGCGCGAAGCTGCTGAAGGTTCTCCAGGTGCTGCAGCCGCTCGAAGGGCCAGGGACTGAGCCGGGCGACCATGGCCGGGTGATAGGCCAGCAGGTTGTCCTGGTATGCTCGCTCCAGCTCACGGGGCAGCGGCTCGCCGCGCACGGCGTCGAGCGGCCGGACCGGTTGGTACAGGGTGTCGTAGCGGGCGGTGGCGACCCCCGCGCAGAGCTCGGCGCGCGCCGCGGCCCATGCGGCGGCACGCGTCCAGGTGGGCTCCAGGTGCACCCGCGGCGCCGCCATGAGAGGGTGGGCGCGGAGATCGTCGACGAACGCGCGGAAGGCGCGCAGCATCCCCTCCCACGCGGGGCGATCTTCCCCTTCGGCCGAGGCGCCACCCATCACGAACAGGAAGAGCGGGTGTCCGGTCCGGGCGGCGTATTCCAGCCAGATGGCCGTTTCCACGGCGATCTGAAGGCTCACTCCGGGCGCGCCTTCGGGAAGCGCGTGGTCCAGGCAGGGCCCGCCGCACACCAGCCGCTCGGCCCCGGCCAGCGGCCACGCGGCGGTGGTGGCGACCACTCCCGGCGTGTGGTCCGGGGCGGCGGTGGTGGCGTACGTGGCGTGGAACCACTCCAGCGTGCGCCCGTACATCCGGCGCACGGCGTCCGCGGGCTCCAGCGCGGGGCTCGGAACCGAGGGGGCGGACATCACCCCTCCCCGGCCAGCACGTCCATTACCCGGCGCGCGGCCTCGGCGGCGCTGCCGCTACCCTCCAGGCTCCACGCGGGAGCCGCGGGGATCGCCGGTGGCGAGCCCGCGCCCCACCAGCGCCAGGCGTGCAGCCACCGCTGCTGGTGGTCGGCTGGGCCGGCCATAAGGTGCGCGGCGGCGCTGTCCGCCGCCGCCGGCCGTACACGCCACCCGGCCGCGCCTTCGCCACGGCGAACGAAGACGTATCCGCCCAGCGGGAGCCGCGCGGACCCGGAAAGCATTCCCGCGGCCGCGAAGCGCGCGAGCGGCAGCGTGTACTTCCCGCTTCCCACGGAGGGCTTTCCTCCACCCGTCTCGACGACGCCGGGAACCAGGGCCAGCGTGTGCCCGGTAACGCGGAGCGCTCCCGGCCCGCGCCGGGCGGCGGGGCCGGCCGCTCCCGCCGCCACCCAGGTGCGATCGGCGCTCAGCAGGCGGGCGCCCGCGTCCAGCAGCGCGAGCTGCAGGGTGGTTTTTCCC
Organism: Longimicrobium sp.; assembly: GCA_036387335.1. Classification (NCBI taxonomy): domain Bacteria; kingdom Pseudomonadati; phylum Gemmatimonadota; class Longimicrobiia; order Longimicrobiales; family Longimicrobiaceae; genus Longimicrobium; species Longimicrobium sp. The sequence continues at coordinate 20,641 of DASVTZ010000214.1, read as the reverse complement.
GCGCCCTTGTCGCCGACGAGCAACCAGGCCCGCCCCGCGATCTCCACCGAGGCAGCATGGAGACAGGCCCAGCCGTGCGCCTCCAGGTATTCCCGCCGGAGCGCCTCCACGGTGTGCGCCGCCAGGTCGGCCGCGGCGCGCGCGGGGCCGTGCACCCGCAGCGTCCGCGTGCCAGGCTCGATGCGGAGCGCCGATCCCCAGCGTGATTCCACGATCCACTCCGTGTGCGCGCGCGCCACGCTCCACGCGATCCGGTGCACCCCGTGCACGCTGCGCTCCATCACCCGGGGTACGCCACCCGGCGGCGGATCCGCGGGCCACGTCCCCTCCTCCAGCGTGAGCAGCCAGCTTTCCGCCGTATCCGCGCCCGGCGGGTCCGCCGCCACGGACACCTCTCGTATGGCCTCCGCCGCCGCGCCTGCACCCACGCGCACCGCCAGCCCCTCCATCCGCAGCTCCCGCCACTCGCCGGGAAGGGGTGCGGGCGGAGGATCGCTCACCTCTCCGCTGACGGGGGGGAGCCGCCGCATGGAAGGCATCGTGCCCTCGGCGCGCTTGCGGGGGGTCACCTGGAAGATGTACAGCCGGCCGCGTTCCAGTCCGAACTCCACGAAGCGGATCTCCTGGAAATACGCCTCCACGAACGCCAGCACCGAGCGGAGGCGCGCGTACGACGCGGGGTGCTCGTCGGCCAGCACGGACAGGTCGCGCTTGCGTGGATCGCCCGAGCGCGCATCGAACTCGTGGCCGGTGGCATCCCACATGTAGCGCCCGTAGTCCATCTCCGCGGCGGTCTGGGGGTGCCGCGTGTACGCCGTTCCGTGTCCGCTATCGGGCGCATCCACGGTCACGGCCGCACGCTGCAGCAGCACCTGCGGACGTTCGACCCCCAGCTCCACCAGCCGCGCGAAGCCCAGGGCCGCGATGCGCGCCGCGCGTGCCGCCGGCGGCAGAGCGGCCAGTGCGTCGTACTGGCCGGCGGCGTCGATGCGGCCCAGAAAGGCGCGCAGGTGCGCCTCGGCCTCGGCGGAGGTGCGCGGTGCGGCGGCGCCGATCAGCGAGACGGAGGGCGGCTTGCGCGGATCCGAGTACTTGTCGCCGAAGCGCACGGTCAGGAGGAGCGGGATGCCGTCGGGCCCAGCCGCGCCTACGGGCCTCCCCTCGGCGGATTCGATCCAGGCGATGGCCTCGGCGGCGGCGCGCTCGGCGGTGTCCGCGTCCCACCCGGGGGCGCCCAGCACCAGCGCGCCCGCGGGAACGCCGAGGCGAAAGAGCGCCGCTACGGCAAGTCCGTAGAACTTGGGATCACCCCCCCACGTCGCGCGCCAGGCGTCTTCGAGGGGAACCCAGGCGGCGGCGGGGATGATGGCCGGTGCGTGCATCAGGAGGCAGTGCCGGAAAGGGCAGAGCTGAGCGCGGCGAGCCCACGGCGGAACTCGTCCCGCGGCACCGCGGGCGAGAGGGAGAGGGTGAAAGCGCTCTCCCGCCACGTGGAGATCGAGGCGAAGGGCAGGTGACGGCCGCCCAGGTAGCTCTTTTCCATCGGCACTCGCGGCCACCACGATTGCACGAAGCGAAACTCGGCCGCCACACGGGCCACAGCGGCCCGGTGCGCGGGAGTGGGCTCCTCCAGCCGCATCACCTGCTTGAGCGGCACCACCACGGCGTCGTTCGCGGGCTCTACGATCCGCACCGCGGCGCCCCGCAGCCTCGCCCGCGCGAGATGGGCGCGCTCCAGCCTCCGCGCCGCGTCGCGCGGCCACCTGTCCAGACACCGGTTCAACTCGGCCATGACCGGGCGCGCCATGGCGAAATTGCGGCCGCACGCCGCCCGGTCGAACGATCCGCGCACCCGCGCCGCGTGCGCGAAGCTCCACGCGCGCTCGCGGAGCGCGGGGTCGGCGGCGGCGAGCGCGCCTCCCTCGCCGCAGGAGAGGTGCTTGCCATCGGCGAAGCTGTAAACGGCCACGTCGGCCAGGCTCCCCACGGGGCGGTCGTCCACACGCGTGCCGAATGCCTGGGCACAGTCGGCTACCACTCGAACCCCGGCGCGCCGCAACGGTTCCAGGCGCGCGGGCTCGCCACCCTCGGGCACGTATCCAAAGGGGTAGTTCACCACCACGGCGAACGCGTCCCGCGCATCGGGGCCCAGGTGCATGCGCAGCTCGGCGTCGATCTCGTAAAAGGAGGGAGTGGCTCCCGCGTTCAGCACGCTCATGGCGATGGCGTCGCACCCGACGCTGGGCACCAGCACGCGCGCACCGGGCGGAGCTTCCAGCACGCGCAGGGCGCACTCCAGTGCCGCCGAGCCGCTGGACATGAGCTCCACGGGGAGTCCCGTGTGCCCCTCCAGGCGCTGGGCCACGCGTGCGGCCAGCATCTCGGAATGCACGGCGGGATGCGCGTACGACGCACATCGGCCGCCGCCCGGCGTGGAAGCTTTGGGCGAGTTCACGCGAAGAGCCACGGGCCCGGTACAGCGCCGATGTGGTGGGTGGCGTACATGATAACGGCGCGAATAGGGGGAGGGGCCGTGCGCGTGATGCGGCGGGTGCGCTTACTCACGCCTTTCGCGCCGGGCCACCGGAGGTCATGGCTGCGCGCGGCCGTGCCGGCCCGGGAGGGCGCTGACGTTCGGCGCACCCGAGATCATGGCCGACCTCGTATCTGCAATGGAGCGAATGCGGCGGGAAGGGTTCCACACCGTCGCGCCTCGAGAGCCACCCGCCCGAGGAGACGACCCAGTCAACGTACCCCGGACCTTCCCTGAAATCAACCCGCTCATTGACGGACTCCGCCGCCTTCCGCACGCTCGGCGGGAACGTGCCGATCGGACGTTTCGGCGCGGCGCCGGCACCCCACGCGCGATACGCGTTTTTACTCAAGTTGCTTCGGGATACATGATGCGGGCGCGCCGTCGCGTCAGTCGGCCGACGGCGCCAGCTCCACGCGGTTGCGGCCGGCGGCTTTGGCGCGGTAGAGAGAGTCATCGGCGCGGCGGAAGGTGGCGTGGAAGTCCGGGTCCGTGTGGGCCCAGGCGGCGATCCCCACGCTCACCGTGACCACCAGCGCCGGGTCTACGTCCGCGTAGGAGGTGCGCTCGACGGCGGCGCGGAGCCGCTCCGCCACCGGGTGCGCGGCGGACGCGGGGGCATCGGGGAGGACCGCGACGAACTCCTCGCCGCCGGTGCGGCCCAGGTGGTCGCCCTCGCGCAGGGCGCGGCGCGCGGCGTCGGCAACGCGGCGCAGGACGGTGTCGCCGGCGTCGTGGCCGAAGCGGTCGTTGATGCTCTTGAAGTGGTCCACGTCCAGCGCCAGCACCGAGAAGGCGGTGCCGCGCGAGCGGGCGGTGCGCGCGGCGGCGTCGGCCAGCAGGTGGAGGTGGCGGCGGTTGGGGAGGCGGGTCAGTTCGTCCGTGAGCGCCATGGCGCGCAGGCGGCGGGCGCCGGCCACCTGGCGCACGGCCAGCAGCACCAGCGCGCCGATGACGAACGCGCTCAGCACGAGCACCGCCACCTGCAGCCGCCGCACCCGCCCCGCCGCGGCCATCGCCTGGCGGCGCAGCGCGTTCTCGCGGAGAAGGGCGCGGTTCTCGGCCTCCTTCTTGTCCGCGTCGAAGCGCACGCGCAGCCGGGTGCTCTGCTCCTGGTTGGCGCCCGCCTCCAGGGCGCGCTGCAGGGCCATCTGCTCGCCGCGGGCCTGGTACGCGTCGCGCCAGGCGCCGCGGGCGGCGTAGGCCAGGGCGCGCTCCTCGTGCACCTTTTCCAGGAAGCGGCGGTTGTCCGTCGCCTGGAAGTGGGCGCGCGCCCGCTCCAGCTCGTCCAGCGCCTCGGCGGTGCGGCCGAGCATGCGCAGCGCCACGCCGCGCGACAGGCGGGTCTGGGCCGCGAGCTCCACGTCGGCGGCGCGCGCGGCGTAGGCGCGGACGTGCTCGAGCTCCGCCAGCGCATCGGCGGGGCGGCCCAGCTTGTAGAGCACGACGCCCACCGCCCGGCGGTCGACCGCCACCTCCGCCGAGTCGCCGCGGCGGACGTCCATCTCCAGGCCGCGGCGGTACTGGGCCAGCGCCTCGCCCAGGCGGCCCATGCGCTCCAGCGTGCTCCCCATGTTGAAGTGCGCCGTCGCGATCCCTCGCCGCGATCCGCCGCGCTGGTTGGAGGCGAGGACCTGGCGGTAGTACTCCAGCGCGCGGTCGTACTGCGCCACGCGGCCGTCCGCGTAGAGGTTGGCGATGGAGTTGAGGGCGCTGCGCCGCTGCGGCTCGTCGCCGAGCGCCGCAAAGGTGCGGTAGGCTTCGTCCAGGTCGGCGAGCGCGGGGGTGAAGTCGCCGCGGTAGTAGCGGAGCTGCCCGCGCAGCAGGAGGGCCACGGCGGCCAGGTCGCGCGCGCCCAGGCGGCGCCCCTCCGCCACGCCGAAGTCGTAGTCCGCCAGCGCCTCCAGCGGCTTGCCGGCATCCTCCAGCCCGTAGCCGCGGCAGACGCGCAGCTTCGCGAGCGCGAGGGCGTCGCGGTGGCGCGCGGCCTCGGCCATCCCCGCGGCGGCGTGGGCGAGCACGGAGTCGGGCGCGGCGGAGGCGGCGGTCCAGCAGCGCAGGGCGAGCGCCGCCATCCGCTCGGGCCCGGGGCGCAGGCTCGGAAGGCCGCGCCGCACCAGCGCGTACGCGGAGTCGGGGTCGGCGTCCTCCAGGCGCTGCGCATCCGCCAGCCACCCCGGCGCGGCGGGTGCCTGTGCGGACAGGGTGAGCGCCGCGGCCAGCATGGCCGCGGTGAGGGCGAGGGAGAGCTGTCGCATGGAAAGGTCCGGGAAGGATGGTGCGGCGACCGAATCATAGTCGCATCGCGGCCGTTTTCCAACCAACCCGCCGCGTCACACAGAGGGCACGGTGGAGAATACGACGCGGGTCCTCGCCCGGCCCTGAACGAAGGCGTTGCGCTACCGCCGCTCCAATACAAGGTTGCGTTCTCCACCGAAGTCTCCTCGCACATCGTCCTCGAATGAAGCTCCGCATCCTTCTCGCCGCCTGCGCGCTCTGGACCCTCTTCGACCCGCCGGCGCGTCCGGCGGCCGCACAGCAGCCGGGCCAGACGCTGCGCGCCTTCCGGTCTGACCAGGAGTACGCCGAGTACTACCGCCGCATGGTGCGCGAGTACCGGCGGAGCATGGAGAGGCGCCCGCCTCCTCCACCGGCACCGCCGCCGCCGCCCATGCCTGCCCCGCCCCCGATGGCCGAGCCAGGGGCACCGGCACCGGCACCGGCACAGGCACCCGCCGCGGCCCCGCCGGTGGCGGGCGAGTCGATCACCAACGTGCAGCACGCGGGGGTGGACGAGGGCGGCATCGTGAAGACGCACGGCGACCACCTGGTGATCCTCCGCCGCGGGCGCATCTTCACGGTGCGCTTCGGCGGCGACGCGCTGCAGCCCGTGGCCGCCGTGGACGCGTTCGGGCCGGGGATCGATCCGCGGAGCTCCTGGTACGACGAGCTCCTGGTGTCCGACACGATGGTGGCCGTCATCGGCTACAGCTACCAGCGCGGCGGCACCGAGGTGGGGCTCTTTCGCATCGACGCGGCGGGCGGCCTGGCGCATCGCGGTACCTACCAGCTCCGCTCGTTCGACTACTACTCGCCCAGCAACTACGCCAGCCGGCTGGTGAACGGAAAGCTGGTGTTCTACGCCCCCATCCCCGTGGATGCGGACGACGAAGACCCGTTCGCCTCCCTGCCCGCCGTGCGCCACTGGGGCGCGCCGGACAGCACCTTCCGGCGCACCGCCCGGGCCACGCGGGTGTACCGCCCCGCGGGCCCGGTGAGCTTCGAAGACGAGCCGGTCATGCACACCGTGACCGTGTGCGACCCCGCGGGCAGGGAAATGCGCTGCGAATCCACCGCCCTGCTCGGGCCCCAGTCGAGCGAGTTCTACGTGTCGCCGCGCGCGGTGTACGTGTGGGCGACGCAGGAGCCCGCGTGGGACGCAAAGGACGACGCCCCCTCGCGCTCCGTGCTCTACCGGATGCCGCTCGACGGAACGGCGCCCACGGGGGTGCGGGTGACGGGCGAGCCGGATGACCAGTTCTCCTTTCTGGAGAGCGGCGACGGCCACCTGAACGTGCTGGTGCACGACGCCGCGCTCCGGGGGGCGCACGCGATGCCGCAGCCCCTGTCGCTCCTCCGCATTCCGCTCGCCTCGTTCGGCGATGGGAGCCGGGCGGCGCCCGTCTCCGCGTACCGCCCGCTCCTGGTGCCGGAGCGGCGCGGGAGCTTCGAGAACCGGTACGTCGGCTCGTGGCTCCTGTACGGAACGGGGAACGGCGACGGGGGGCCGCGCTCCGCCGGCGGTGCGGCCGTCTTTGCCGTGCGCTGGGCCGCGGCGGACAGCGTGGTCGTCCTCCCCGTGCCGCACCGGGTGGACCGCATCGAGGCGATGGGGACGGGCGCCGTCGTGGTGGGGAGCGACAGCCGCGGCGACCTGCACTTCAGCGGGGTGCGCCTGGGCACGACCGCGGCGCTCGCGGACCGCTACACCCGCTCCAGCGCGTCGCAGGGCGAGACGCGCAGCCACGGATTCTTCTACCGGCAGGACGGGGAGGAGTCGGGCGTGCTGGGGCTCCCCATCCGCGGCCCCGGTGCTTCTGGCTACGACCAGCTTCGCCACGGGTCCGCGTCGGTGCTCTTCCTGCGCAACCGCGCGTTCCGCTTCTCCGAGCTGGGCGACCTGGCCGCCCGCTCCTCCAGCGACGACGACGGGTGCCGCGCGTCGTGCGTGGACTGGTACGGCAACGCGCGCCCCATCTTCCTGCGGGGCCGCATCTTCGCGCTGCTGGGCTACGAGCTGGTGGAGGGGGCGGAAGACGGCGGGCGCATCCGCGAAGTCCGCCGCGTGAGCTACGCGCCGCGCCCCCCGCAGATGACCGGCCTGTGGGACTACGACGAGACCGTGGGCCGCGAGGGGGACCGCTACCGCTGCCGCAGCCAGGGCACGTACCGCTTCACCCAGGACGGCGCCACGCTCGGCGTCACCTTCGAGCAGACCGGCCAGTGCACGTTGGACGGGCGCACGATCGACAACTCCGGGCGGGGGAGCGGGACGGGAACCGTGCGGGGGACCACGGTATCGCTGGATCTTTCCGGGTGCCGCCCTTCCGCCGTCCTGACCGAGCCCGATCGCATGGAGGGCACCTTCTCCTGCCCCGTCCGCCTCCCCGACGGCCAGCAGGTGACGGCGAACGGGCGCTGGACCGCACGCCGCCGGTAGGTGAGCTCACGCAGAGGCACAGAGAGGGCATCTCGGCCCCCCCTTTTGTCATCCTGAGCAAAGCGCCTCTCCGCCCTTTCACGTGCCCCAAACTCTGGCGCGAGCGAAGGATCTACTACGCGCGTCGAGGGAACGGTGCCCGTCACGCCGGCCCCTTGCCTCGCACGCTAGATCCTTTGATCGCCGCCACAGTTAGGTGGGAACGCAGAGTTATGCGCGGGCGGCTCTCTCAGGATGACAAAAAGAAATGGGTGAAGGCGGGCGGTGTCCCCCCCTCTTGTCATCCTGAGCAACGCGCCTCTCGGGCCTTGCCCCGGCTCCACACTCTGGCGCGTGGCGAAGGATCTACTGCGCGGGTCGAGGGGACGGCTCGTGCCACGCTGACCACTGCTTTGTTCTGTGCGTTCAGTATTGACTAAACGATCGGGTAGATGTAGGTTGCACCTTGAAACGGAACCTCTGGGGAGCGATGGCGGACGCGCGGGACGAATTCATCGATGTCATGGGGCGCCACTTCGAGGAAGAGGGCGTTCCCAGGATCGCGGGGCGGGTGTTCGGGTTCCTGATGCTGGGTGAGGAGCCGTGCTCGCTCGACGACATCGCGGAGCGTCTCCAGGTGAGCAAGGGGAGCGTCAGCACCAACGCGCGGCTGCTGGAGGACTGGGGCGTCGCCGTGCGGATCACGCGGCCCGGCGACCGGCGCGACTTCTACCGCATCGCCCCCGACCTTTCCGAGCGGCTGATCGAGCGGCAGCTCGGGCGCATCGAGCTCATGATCGAGCGGCTGGAACGGTCGCGCGAGGCGCTGGGCCCGCTGGACCCGGAGGTGAGCGCGCGCTTCGGCAGGGCCGTGACCTTCAACCGCGCGGCCATCCGCTCGCTGATGAGCCTTCGCGAGGAGCTGCGGCGCCCGGCCGAGTAGGCGGAACGCGGCACGCCGAAACAGATCTCGTACACGTGACGTATAATGCATACTGAACGCACTGAAGGACCTCCGCTGCACGAAGACGAGTTCATCGAGCACTTCGCGCGGCTGGTGGAGCAGGATGGCGGCTCGCGGACGGCCGGACGGATGGCCGCGCTCCTCCTGCTGAGCCCGAAGGAGCTGTCGCTGGACGAGATCGCGGAGCGGGTGCAGGCCAGCAAGGCGAGCGTCAGCACCAATGCCCGCCTGCTGGAGCAGTGGGGCGTGGTGGAGCAGGTGAGCCGACCCGGCGACCGGCGCGACTTCTACCGCGCACGCCCCGACGGTGCGGTGATGATGCTGGAGCGGCGCCTGGAGTGGATGCGGCGGCTGCGCGACGCGGCGGACCTGGGCTCGCGAACCACCGCCGCGCAGAACCCGGTGGTGGGCGAGCGGTTCCGCGTCCTCTGCCGGCTGCACTCCTTCGCCACGCGGAGCGTGGAGCGCACGCTGCGCCGGCTCAAGCGCGGCGCCGCGGCCGCGCGGTGATGCTTCCGAACACTCTCGAACGAAGAAGATAGATGAGACGATCGATCCTCCTCCTTGCCCTGCTCGCCGCGGGAGCACCGCGGGCGCTGCCGGCGCAGGCGCGCGACACGGTGAACCTGACGCTGGAAGCGGCGCTCACGCGCGCGCTGGCCGAGAGCGACGAGGTGCGCCTGGCCGAGAGCGAGGTACGGCTCGCGCGGACGCAGGTGACCGCCGCCCGCTCCGGGGCGCTCCCGCAGCTCAGCGCAAACCTGGCGTACACGCGCACCTTCCAGTCGCCGTTCGGCGGCGGGGGCGCGTTCACGCTTCCCGATTCGCTCCGCTTTTCGCCCGACAGCACGGCGAGCCTGGCGGAGCGCGTGGCCTACCTGGAGCGCAACGCGCCGCTGGCGGGGCTCGCCGGGATCGGCGGGCTGTTCAGCGGCCTCCCGTTCGGGCAGGAGAACACGTACACGGCCACGCTCAGCGGATCGCAGCTCCTCTACTCGGGCGGGCGCACGGGCGCGGCGCTCAGCATCGCGCGCGACTACACGGCCGCGGCGCAGCTGGGGCTGGCCGAGCGGCGCGCCGAGATCGAGCTGCAGGTGAGGAACGCGTACACGCAGGCCCAGCTCGCGCAGGAGTTGGCCGGCTTCGCCCGCGCCGCGCTGCAGCAGGCCGAGGCGTTCCTGGCGCAGGAGCAGCTCCGGCTGCGCGCCGGAGAGGGCTCCGAGCTGGAGGTGCTGCGCGCGCAGGTGTCGCGCGACAACCTGCGGCCGCAGCTGGTGCAGGCCACCAACGCCGCCGAGCTGGCGCTGCTGGAGCTGAAGCGCCTCCTGGACCTTCCGCTCGACCAGCCGCTGCGGCTCACCTCGCCGCTGGACGCGCCCCAGGAGGCCGAGGCGGCGCTGACGGCGGCCGAAGCCACCGCGGGGCGCGCCTCCATCGCCGCGGCGGAGCGGCAGGTGGCGATCCGCGAGCAGCAGATCCGCATCGCGCGCGGGGCGTTCCTCCCCAGCGTCTCGGTGCAGGCGCACTACGGCAGGCAGCTGCAGCCGTCCAGCGTGTTCGGATTCGACGAGGCCTCCCGCGGCGACGCGGCGGCCACGCTGGCGGTGCAGGTGCCCATCTTCAACGGCGGCCAGCGCACGGCCGAGCTCGCCCAGGCGCGCATCGAGGCCGAGCGCGCCCGGCTGCAGCTCTCGCAGCTCCGCGCGGGCGTGCAGCTCCAGTACGAGCAGTCGCGCGGCGAGGCGGAGCGCGCGCGCACGGCGATCGCCGCGCGGCAGACGACGGTGCAGGCGGCGCAGCGCGTCTACGACCTGACGGTGCTCCGCTACCAGCGGGGGCTCGCCACGCAGCTAGAAGTGTCGCAGTCGCGGCTGGAGCTTCTCCAGGCGCGCAGCAACCTGGCGCAGGCCACGGCCGACCTGCGCATCGCCACGGCGCGCGTGCGGCGCGCCACGGCGGGAGCGGTGGCACCGTGACGCGGCAACCCAACCTCGACCCAATGGAGACGGTGATGACGATCGACAGATCGCGCGGGCGCCGGGCCCGCGCTCCCCTGGCGCTGGCGCTGGCGGCCGCGCTGGCGGCGTGCGGCGGCGGCGGCGGCGCATCGGCCGAGGAGGCGCGCGGCGACACGGTGGCGGCCAGGGACGAGGTGGTCCTTTCCCCCGCCGACGTGGCCGCGGCGGGCACCACGCAGCTGCAGGGCGGCGTGGCGCTCACCGGGTCGCTGGAGCCGTTCCGGGTGGTGCAGGTGAAGGCCCAGGTGCCGGGCGTGGTGGCGGGGCTCTCGGTGGACCGCGGGAGCCGCGTGGGCCAGGGGCAGCTGCTGGCCCGCATCCAGGCGCAGGGAATCCAGAGCCAGGCCGGCGGCGCCGCGGCGCAGGTGGCCGGCGCGCAGGCGGCGCTGGCGCAGGCGCAGCGGCAGCTGGAGTCGGCGCGTACCCTCCACGAGGCGGGCGCCATGAGCGAGATCGCCTTCCGCGCGGCGGAGACGCAGGTGCAGGCGGCCCGCGCCCAGGTGGCCGCGGCGCGCGCCGCGTCGTCCGGCGCGTCGGAGCAGGCGTCGCGCACGCGCGTGGTGTCGCCGATCACCGGCCAGGTGAGCGAGCGCAGCGTGGAGCCGGGCGAGGCCGTGAGCGTGGGCCAGGTGCTGCTGACGGTGGTCGATTCGCGGAGGCTGGAGCTGCGCGGCCAGGTGCCGGTGGACCAGGCCGCCTCCGTGCGCGAAGGGCAGCCCGTGGAGTTCGAGCTGAACGCGCAGCCGGGGCGGGTGATCCGCGGCACCGTGTCGCGCGTGGACCCGGTGGCCGATCCCAACACCCGCCAGCTCGGCGTCACGCTGGGCCTTCCCAACGCGGACGGGTCGCTGATCGGCGGGCTCTTCGCCACGGGGCGCGTGCTCACCGGCACCACGCGCCAGGCGGTGGTGGTGCCCTCGGCGGCGGTGCGCACGGCGGGCGCGGAGTCGTTCGTCTGGGTGATCAAGGGTGACCGCGCCGAGCGCCGCGTCATCACGCTGGGCGAGCGCGACGACGCCCGCGGGATGGTGGCGGTGGCGCAGGGGCTCTCGGCCGGCGAGCGGGTTCTGGTGGCGCCGGGCGAGATCGAAGAGGGCGCGCGCGTGGTGGTGCGCGGGGCCAGCAACGCCGCCGGGGGGCGCTGAACGTCATGAGCGACAACAGACAGAGCATGGGCGGAGGGCTCAGCGCCCTCGCCATTCGGCGCCCCGTCTTCACCACCATGATGATGGTGGGGCTGGTGGTGCTCGGAATCTTTGGCTACCGGCGCCTTCCCATCGACCAGTTTCCCGAGGTGGACATCCCGGTGGTGACGGTGCAGACCGTCTACCCCGGCGCCAGCCCGGAGACGATCGAGCGGGAGGTGAGCAAGCGGCTGGAGGAGGCCTTCAACCCGGTGGAAGGGGTCGACAAGATCACCTCCATCTCGCTGGAAGGCGTCAGCCAGGTGATCGTGGAGTTCGACCTGGGGCGCGACGGCGACCAGGCGTCGCAGGACATCCGCGCGCGCATCGACGCGGTGCGCCGCTCCCTGCCGCAGGACATCGAGCAGCCGGTGGTGCAGAAGTTCGACCCCTCGGCGCAGCCCATCATCTCGCTGGCCCTGTCGTCGAAGACCGCGCCCATCGCGGAGCTGACGACGCTGGCCGACGAGGGGATCCGCCGGCAGCTGGAGTCGGTGAGCGGCGTGGGGCAGGTGCAGATCGCCGGCGGGCTGGAGCGCGAGGTGCGCGTCTTCATCCAGCCGGACCGCATGCAGGCCACCGGCGTCAGCGCCCAGGAGGTGATGGGCGCCTTGCAGCGCCAGAACCTGGAGGTCCCCGCGGGGCGCCTGGAGAGCGGGTCGCAGGAGCAGCTGGTTCGCGTAACCGGCCGCATCGTGAGGCCCGAGCAGTTCGCGCAGGTCATCGTCGCCAACCGCCAGGGCCAGCCCGTGCGCCTGGGCGACGTGGCGCGCGTGGAGTACGGCACCGAGGAGGAGCGCTCGCTCGCCCTGGTGGACGGCACCCGCGCCGTCTCCATGGACGTGCTCAAGGTGTCGGGCGCCAACACGGTGGCGGTGGCCGACGGCGTCAACGAGGCGATCGCCAAGATCCAGCGCTCGCTCCCGCGCGGCACGCAGCTCCAGGTGATCCGCGACAACTCGGTGAGCATCCGGCGCTCCGTGGACGACGTGATCCACGAGCTGATCCTGGGCGCGGTGCTCACCATCGTGGTGGTGATGCTCTTCCTGAACGACTGGAAGGCGACGGCCATCACCGCGCTGGCGCTCCCCGTCTCCGTGATCTCGTCGTTCATCCTGATGAGCGTGCTGGGCTTCACCCTGAACGTGCTGTCGCTGATGGCGCTCTCGCTCTCCATCGGCATTCTGATCGACGATGCCATCGTGGTGATCGAGAACATCGTGCGGCACCGCGAGATGGGGAAGGACCACTTCACCGCGGCCAACGTGGGGACGAAGGAGATCTTCTTGGCGGTGATGGCGACCACCTTTTCGGTGGCGGCGGTGTTCGTGCCGGTGGCGTTCATGGGCGGCATCATCGGCCGCTTCTTCTACCAGTTCGGAATGACGGTGGCGTGGGCGGTGCTGGTGTCGCTCTTCGTCTCCTTCACCCTCACGCCCATGCTGGCCGCGTGGTGGGGCGTGGAGGCGCACTCGGCTTCGCACACGCCGTCGCGCAACCCCGTCACGCGCGGGATCGCGGCGTTCAACCGCTGGTTCGACCGGCAGGCCAGGAAGTACCGCGGAATCGTGGAGTGGGCGCTGGGCCACCGCAAGACGACGCTGGCGATGGCCTTCTTCGCCTTCGTGGGCTCCATGATGCTCTTTCCGCTCATCGGCGGCGGCTTCATGCCGGACTCGGACAACTCCGAGTTCGCCGTCACCTTCGAGACGCCGGAGGGCTCGTCGCTGGCGTACACGCGGCAGCGGGCGGAGGAGATCGGCGCGCGGATCAAGGCGCTGCCGGGGGTGGACTACACCTACACCACCGTGGGCGCGGGCGTGACCGGCACCGTCACGGGCGGCAACGTGTACGTGAAGCTGGTGAAGCCGGCCGAGCGCGAGCGCTCGCAGGACGAGCTGATGGTGGCGGCCCGCAGGGCGCTGGGCGGCCACTTCGGCACCACGGTGGCCGTACTGGACGCGGGCGGCGTGGGCGGCGCGCAGAAGCCGCTCATGGTGAACCTGCGCGGCCCCGACGTCGCCGAGCTGCAGCGCATCAGCGGGCAGATCGCGGCGAAGATGAAGGCGATCCCCGGCGTGGTGGACGTGGAGACCTCCCTGGGCGCGCCGCGGCCGGAGTTCCGCATCGACGTGGACCGCGACGTGGCCAACGAGCTGGCGCTGGACGTGGGCCAGATCTCGGGCACCGTCCGCCCGCTCCTGGCGGGGCAGACGGCCACCACCTGGCAGGACCCCACGGGCGAGGAGCGCGACGTGGTGGTGCAGGTGGCCCCCGAGCAGCGCACCTCGCTCGCCAGCCTCACCTCGCTCCCCGTGGCCACCGGCCGGCGGGACGCGGCGGGCGCGGCGGTGACGGTGCCGCTGGGGCAGGTCGCGCGCATCGTGCAGGGCACCGCGCCCTCGCAGATCGACCGGCAGAACCTGGAGCGCGTGGCCACGGTCTCGGCCGGCACGGCGCCGGAGCTCTCGATCTCCGAGGCCTCGTCGCGGATCACGGCGGCGCTGGAGGACGTGCGCATGCCCGCCGGCTACCAGGTCACGCTCGGCGGCGAGACGGAGCAGATGGTGGAGACGGTGGGCTACGTGCTGGAGGCCATCATCCTGGCCGTCATCCTCATCTTCCTGATCCTGGCGTCGCAGTTCGAGTCGTTCACGCAGCCGTTCGCCATCATGCTGTCGCTGCCGCTCTCGCTGATCGGCGTGCTGCTGGCGCTGCTCTTTACGGGCGACTCGTTCAACATGATGTCCATGATCGGGCTGATCATGCTGATGGGGCTCGTGGTGAAGAACGCCATCCTGCTGGTGGACAACGCCAACGAGCGCCGCGCCGACGGCAAGGACCGCTGGACGGCGCTGGTGGAGGCGGGCGAGGTGCGCCTGCGTCCCATCATGATGACGACGCTGGCGATGATCTTCGGCATGCTCCCCGTGGCGATGGCCATGGGCGAGGGGGGCGGCTTCCGGGCCCCGATGGCCCGCGCGGTGATCGGGGGCCTGATCACCTCCACGCTCCTCACGCTTCTGGTGGTGCCGGTCGCCTATACCTACTTCGACGACTTCGGCGGATGGGTGAAGCGCAAGCTGACGTCGCCGGCCCGCGAGTCTGAGATCGAGGAGGAGCAGGAGCACGCCGGCCTGGCCCCCGAGCCGGCCTGGGGCGACTGAAAACGCCTCACGGAGACACTGAAGTCTCACGCAGAGGCGCAGAGACGCAGGAGAGAGCTGCAACTGCATAGCTCACACAGAGCCACAGAGAGAACCGCTAAAGGTTTTCTCTGTGGCTTTCTGTTTCATCTCTGGCCTCCCCCTGTGTGATGATTTTCTCTGTTGTTCTCTTCCTGCGTCTCTGCGCCTCTGCGTGAGACAAGCGACATCGCGTGCTTTTGCGACGTGCGGCCCCGCGTTTGCTACTCTCCGCGGGATTGGGGAGCGAGAGGCCACGGACACGCGGAGAACGAGCATGGCGCTGGGACTGCTGCGGCGGCGAAACCGGCTGCTGGGAGAGCGCGAGCTGGAGCTGCGCGCACGCGAGCGCGAGCTGCTGGACCGCCTCTCGACCGCGCTCGGGCGCTTCGGCACGGATGTCGATGCCGACGACCTGCGCCACTTCGAGCAGGCGCGCGAGGCGCTCTCCTCCTTCTTCCTGCTGGTGATCGCGGGCGAGTTCAACTCGGGGAAGAGCTCCTTCATCAACGCCCTCCTCGGCGAGAAGATCCTTCCCGAAGGCGTCACCCCCACCACCGACCGCATCAACCTGGTGCGCCACGGCGACGAGCCGGGCGAGGAGATGGTGGAGGCGTACCTCCTGGAGCGGCGCCACCCCGCCGAGATCCTGCGCGACCTCAACATCGTCGACACCCCGGGCACCAACGCCGTCATCCGCGAGCACGAAGAGCTCACGCGCGACTTCGTGCCCCGCTCGGACCTCGTGCTCTTCGTGACCTCCGCGGACCGCCCCTTTACGGAAAGCGAGCGCGGCTTCCTGGAGCAGATCCGCACCTGGGGGAAGAAGATCGTCTTCATCCTCAACAAGATCGACCTGCTGCAGGACCCCATGGACCGGCGGCAGGTGACCACCTTCGTGAGCGAGAACGCGGAGCGGCTGCTGGGCGAGCCGGCGCTGGTGCTTCCCGTATCCGCGCGGCAGGCCAAGGAAGCGCGCGAGCAGAACGACGACGCGCTCTACAAGGAGAGCGGCTTCGCGGCGGTGGACGACTACCTGCTCAACACGCTGGACCAGGAAGAGCGCGTCCGGCTGAAGCTCCTCAACCCTCTCAACGTGGGGCTCACGCTGGCGCGGAAGTACAAGGAGACCGCCTTCGACCGGCTCAAGATGCTGGCCGAGGACGTCTCCACGCTCCAGAACATCGACACGCAGCTCGGCGCCTTCCACCAGGAGATGCTGCGCGACTTCGAGCCGCGGCTGGGGCGGATGGACGCGCTCCTTTCGGAGATGGAGGTGCGCGGCCTCAACTTCTTCGACGAGCGCATCCGCTTCGGCCGCATCCGCGAGCTGATGAACAGCGAGACCATCCGCCGCGACTTCGAGCGCGACGTGGTGGGCGACACCCCGCGCGACATCGACGACGAAGTGGGCCGCGTCATCGACTGGATCGTGGAGCGCAACCTCAAGCTGTGGCAGGACATCAGCGGCTACATCGACCGCCGCCAGATCGCCCGCCACCGCGAGGGAATGATCGGCGAGGTGACCGGCAACTTCTCGTACAACCGCCAGGCGCTGCTCGACTCCATCGGCCGAGCCTCGCGCGAAGCGGTTGGCACTTACAACCGTGAAGCGGAGGGCCGCAAGCTGGCCGACGAGGTGCGCTCCTCGTCCGGCATGACGATGTTCGCCGGCGCGGGGATGGGCCTCGGCGTGCTGATGACCGCGCTCCTCACCGGCGCCGTGGCGGACGTGACGGGCGTGGTGCTGGCGACCACCCTGGCGGCGACGGGGCTGTACGTGATCCCCGCGCGCCGCCGCCAGGCCAAGGCCGAGTTCACGCAAAAGATCTCCGACCTCCGGACCCGCCTCCGCGACGCCCTCACGCGCCAGGTCCACGGCGCCATCGGTGACAGCACCGAGCGCGTCAACGAGAGCATCGCCCCCTACCGCCGCTTCGTGCAGGTCCAGCAGGACCAGCTCAACGAAGCCCGCGACGAGCTCGTGACCTCCGAAGACGCCCTCCTTCGCCTGCGCGCGGAGATCGAAGGGAAGCGGTAGTTGCTCAAGGAAGAATACACTGTTGTGTCGCGGCCAAGACAACTATCTTGGCCGCGACACTTTTTCGCGGAGGGGCGAATGGTCGCGGATGCGAAGGAACCGCGCGCCCGCGAACGGCGGTTCGGGGAGCTGCTCGAGCAGGCGTTCGCGTCGGCCGGGTGGACGGTGGAACGCGCAGCAGCAGACTTCGTTGCGCGTCAAAGCGCGGACTCTCCGTGGTACGTGGTCGAGGTAAAGGCGGGAGCGGAGGGGCGAAGCGACCGCCTCATCCCCCTGTGGGCACAGGCGTGCCTTCAGGCGTCGCACCGGCGCGGTGCGCGGCGGGCACTGGCCGTTGTGGCGGCACCCAAGATCTCTTCGAAAGCGGCGGACGCAGTCCTGGAATTCGCCTCCAAGTACGCCCCCGACACAGCCGCGGGCGTGATCGACTTCGCGGGGTTGCGGCGCTTCCGGGGTGAGGGCCTCGAAACGCTCAACGCCGATCCTGACGCGCCACGCGCGAGCGTCCGCGTGGCCGTTGCGTCGCACGCGGACCTCTTCTCCGATCTCAACCAGTGGCTGCTGAAGGTGTTGCTCGCGCCCGAGCTCCCGGAAGAGCTCCTGACGGCACCCCGCGGCCGTTACCGGAATGCGTCCGAGCTGGCGAAGGCGGCACGTGTGTCGGCATCGGTGGCGTACCGGTTCACGCGGCAGCTGGTCCGCGAGGGGCAAATGGACGAGTCGCGGCGTTACTTGCGCCTCGTACGGCGGCAGCCGCTGTTCGAACGGTGGCTGCACTCCGCCTCGCGGCCTGGACGGGAGATGCCGTCTCGCGTGCTGATTGGCGACCCGCGCGCGGAGGCCGCACGGCTGGCGCAGAACGGCGAGGGGTGTCTCGGCCTGTTCGCGGCCGCGGACGCGCTTAATCTGGGCTTCGTGCACGGCGTCCCACCCCACGTTTACGTGCAGCGCGACCCGTTCGCAGGCGGCGCGGCCCGGCAGAACATCGTCCCCGCCGAGCGGCACGAAGCGCCCACGTTGATCCTGCGTGAGCGTCCACCAGGAAGCTCGGTCTTCCGGGGGATGGTGGAGAGAGGCGGCGTGTGGGCCAGCGACGCCATCCAGGTCTGGCTCGACGTTTCCCTGCACCCGTCGCGCGGATCGGAACAGGCGGACGCGATCCGCCGCCGCGTACTGGAGCCGCTGATCTCCGGGCCGGAGGAAGGATGAGCGAGGTGGACTCGTTTGCGCGGCTCGTGGACGCGCTTCGCCCCTGGCTCGGCCACCTGGTGATCGTGGGCGGCTGGTCGCACCGTCTGCACCGGCTGCACGAGCTGGCGGGCACCCCGCTTTACGCTCCGCTGATGACGCTCGACGCGGACGTGGCGTTCTCGGGACGCTCGCCACTCACCGGAGACATCCGCGAAGCACTGCGCGCCGCCAACTTCCAGGAAGCGTTCCGCGGCGACCACACTCCGCCGGTAGTCCACTACCAGCTCGGCGACGAGGAGGGCCAGGGATTCTACGCCGAGTTCCTCACCCCGCTGCACGGCGGCGGAGTACGCCGCGACGGCACCCCGGATGCCACCCTCCGGAAGGCCGGAATCACGGCGCAGAAGCTTCGGCACGTGGATCTGCTCCTGGCCGACCCCTGGTCGGTGCGCCTTGGCCCAGGTGCGCCGATCCCCCTCGATCCCCCCGTCGATCTCTCCATCGCGAACCCGGTCAGCTTCATCGCGCAGAAGCTCCTGATCCGAAGCAAGCGTCCCGCCGACAAACAGGCGCAGGACGCTCTCTACATCCACGACACACTCGAGCTTTTCGGCAACGAGCTGCACACCCTCCGCGACCTCTGGACATCCTCGCTCCTCCTTACGCTGCCCCCGAAAATCGGACGAACCATCCCGGAACTGACCGCGAAGCAATTCGGCGCCGTGGACGACATCATCCGCTCAGCCGCGCGCATCCCCGCCGACCGAAACCTCCGCCCGGACCGCCTGCAGCAACTCTGCTCCTACGGCCTCAACGCGATCTTCGGCCCTCCCCGTGGAAAATCGTAGGGGCAGACCCACGTGTCTGCCCACCCTTTCCCGCGCACCACACCCCGCCACGCGCACCGCCACCCTGTAGGGGCCGCCCCACGTGGCTGCCCGTGCCCTCCCCCGCGGCGAACCCCGCAGGCGCGCACCAACCCACGCAAACAGCCCCTCCCCCAGGCAGTTTTGGGGGAGGGGCCGCGAGGTGACGAGCGGGGGTGGGGGCCCTACCGCAGGATCTCCTCGAACAGCGCCAGCGCGCGCGGATCCTCCGAACGCCCCAGCCAGAACAGCGCGGTGCGGCGCAGCTCGGGGTCGCGATGGGTGCGGGCGATGCGGATCAGCGCGGGGACCGCTTCGTCGTTGGGGCGGCGCGAAAGGGCGAAGACCGCCTGCTTGCGCACCTCCTGGTCGCCGTCGTCGTCCGCGATCGACTGGAGACCGCGGGTGGCGGCGTCACTCGCTTCCTGGCTGAGCCAGAACACCGCCCCATTCCTCACCTCCGACGGGATCGACTCGCGCCGCGCGATCCGCAGCAGCGCGGGCCAGGTGGTCGCCCCCTGCGCCAGCGTCGCGGGGAAGATGGCCTCCTTGCCGCCCCTCGCGTCCGTACCGCGCTCCGCGAGGGAGAGGAGGTAGTCGGATGCCTCGCGCGGCTCCACCGTCCCCAGGTCCGTGACGCGCTCGCCGCGGTCGTGGAACGGGTGCCCGACCCGCGTCTTGACGTCGGTCACGCGGCCGCCGCGCTTCGTCAGCGCCACGCGCACCGGGCCCTCGATGCACTCCTCCGACCGCCAGCCGGTGCCGTTGACGACGGTGCGGCGGCCCTCGCTGGTCCCGCGCCCGGTCGAGATCCCCTCCTCCCACCCGCACACCCCTGGCTTCGACGCGAAGGAGATGCGCACCTCACCGTCCGGAGCGGCGGCCACGCGGCGGGCGAGAGCGTCCTGCGCCTGCGCGTCGCAGGCGGAGAGCAGGAGGGCGCCGGCCAGCGCGGCGCGAGTCACGATCGTCTTCATGATCCGATGATCTCCGCCAGGGTCTGCGCGGCACGCGGGTCGCGGGAGCGGCCCAACCAGAACACCGCCTTCTCCCGCAGCTCGCGGTCGGGCTCGCGGCGCGCGATGGCGATCAGCTTGTCGACGGCGCCGGAGTCGCCCCGCTGCGCCAGGACGAAGATGGCCTGCTCCTTCATTTCGCGGTCGCGCAGCGAGTCGTAAACGGACGCGACCTCGGCGCTCGTGACCCCATTCGCGCGCCCGGCCCAGAAGAGCGCCTGCTTCCTCACGTCACCCGGCTGCGACGCGTCGGCGACCACGTTGAACAGGAACCGCTCGTTGCCGCGGCTGTGCGCCAGGGCGGCCACCAGCTTCTCCTTGAGCTCCGCGTTCGGCGTGCGGCCGAAGAGGGTGCGCAGGTACGAGGCGCTCTGCGGGGTGCCGCGCTGGCCGATCCAGAAGATCGCCTTCTCGCGCAGCTCGGCCGGGTTCCCCTCGCCCTCGGCGTATGCGTGCAGCGCCGCCTCCGCGCGCGGGCTCGAGTGGCGCGAGAGGGCGAAGATCGCCTTGTCGCGCAGCTCCATGTCGTTCGAGGTGCGGAGGATCTCCTCGATGAGCTGAAGCGAGCGCTCCGTTCCCGACTGCGAAAGCCAGAACACGGCCTGCTCCCTCACCTCCGACGAGGGATCGGTGCGCACGACGCGCATCAGAATGTTCTCCGCGGCCGGCGCGCCCATGCGCGATACGATGAAGACGGCCTTCTCCCTCAGCTCCGCGGAGCACTCGTCGCGCCGTGCGAGGACGCGCTCCAGCACCGGGAGGGCGCGGTCGGAGTCCATCCCCATGAGGGCGTTGAGGGCCGCGACGCGCGTGTCGTCGTCGCCGCAGGGGTTGCTGGGGCGCGCGGCGCGGACCGCGCTGCGCTCCACCTGGCGCGCGGCGTCGCTGTCACCCCGGCGGCCCAACTCGCCGCGGATGCGGGTCGCCAGCTCGTCCGCGTCGCG
>DASVTZ010000213.1 GCA_036387335.1 Longimicrobium sp. | reverse complement strand
AGGGCGGGTGAGGGGGAGAACTGCAGCCCGCGCTGCACCGATCCCGTAGCGCCCGTGCCCCGCCCTGCACCGCGCCTTCCCGCCGGGCGAGACCGCTTCAGCGGTCTTCCCGTAATTCCAGCCGGGGGCTTTAGCCCCCGGCGATGCGCGACCAACGATTCATCCCCGCGCTTCAGCCCCCCGCCAGTCTGCTACTGCTGGCAGCGGCCGTACGGATCGGGCTTCGGCTTGTCGACCACCGGGCGCGCGTCGCGGTTGGCGACGGCCTCGGCCACGGAGCCGATGAAGCGGCTCACGCGGGCCAGCTTGTCGAAGTCGATGTACTGCGGCTCGTCGGTCAGCATGTGGTAGTCCGCGTGGCCGCCGGTGGTGAAAAAGGTCACCGGAATGCCCCAGCGGGCGTAGTTGTAGTGGTCGCTGCGGCAGTAGATGTTCGCCTCGTGCTTGTCGGCGTCCATCGAGTAGTCGAAGGTGAAGCCGTGGCTGCCCGTGCGGTTCACCTCCTCCACCAGGTCGCCCAGCTGCGTGGAGAGCCGGCGCGAGCCCACGAGCTGCAGGTAGCCCTGCCCGCCGCCGCGCTCCACGTCGTCGGCCCGGCCGCGGCCGATCATGTCGATGTTGAGCTGCGCCACGATGGAGTCGCGCGGCACCGTGGGGTGCTCGGTGAAGAACTGCGAGCCGAACAGGCCCTTCTCCTCCGCCGTGTGCCAGACGAAGAGGATCGAGCGGCGCGGCGGGCGGGCCGCCAGCTGCTGCGCGATCTCGAGCACGCCCGCGCTGCCGGAGGCGTCGTCGTCCGCGCCGTTGAAGATCGAGTCACGACGCGCCGGGCGAATCCGCCGCAGCGAGTCGATCCCGGCGCGGAGCTGCGCCACCTCGGCCGCGTTCAGCTCCTTCGGCTGCCCCTCCGCGCCTTCGCGGCGGAAGAGGCGGTCGTAGACGCGCACGGAGTCGTGATCCTCCGCGTGCTCGGCGATGCCCACGTGGTCGTTGTGCGCGCCGATGGCCACGTACTGCCCGCGCAGCCGCGCGTCCGTGCCGGGGAGGATCGCCACGACGTTGCGCGCCGGGAAGGCCGTGCGCTGCTCCAGTGCGCGGAAGCCGCCGGTCACCGTGCGCCCGCCCGCCGCCGCGGCGCCGGGCTGCAGCGAGGTGAGCGGCGCGCCCAGGAGCCGCTCCGCCGCGATCGAGGTCACCAGCATCACCGGCGGGCCGCCCTGCCGGCCCCCCTCCGCGGGAAGCACCAGCTGCTCCTCGCGCAGGAACCCCACGAACGGCGGCGGCGACGCGTCCAGCGTGGCGATGGCGAGACCGGCGGCACCGGTGTAGCGCGTCATCGGCCCCTTCATCCAGATGCGGAAGTCGGGGCGGCCGTTGGGCGCCATCGGCGCCGCGAATACGACGAAGCGACCGCGCGCCTGCTCGGGCGTGATCGCCGCGGAATCGCCCCAGCGCCCGCCGTACACCACGGGCGCGGCCTGCGCGGCGAGGGTGGTGGAGACGTCGAAGAAGCCCTCCACCTGCGGCAGCGGCGCGAAGTCTTCCCAAAGCTTCAGCGGGTTGCCGCCCTGCGGCGTGAACGACGACTGCGGGTCCACGGTGCGGCGCACCATCGGCACGGTCTGGAAGAAGGTGCCGTTCTCCCCCGCGGGGCGCAGCCCGATCCGCCGCGCCTCGGCGGCGATGTAGTCGGTCCCCATCACGTTGCCGCGCGTGCCCGCGTCGCGCCCCATCATCGAGTCGTCGGCCAGGACGTAAACGCGCGTCATGGCGTCGTCGCGCGTGATGGCGGCCGTGGTGGGGCGCGGCGCGTGGCGGGCGGGACCCTCGCCCGGCGCGGTGCGCTGCGCCTGCGCAACCACCGGCGCGGCGGCCAGCGCCAGGGCGGCGCCCGCTGCCATTCCGAATCTCATCTTCACTCGATTGCTCCTGGAGGGAGTGTGGAAAGGGGCCGCGCCGATTCGGCCGGCCCCCAATGGTTACCGTTTCAGCGCCCGCCGCCAGCCGCGCCGGGTACGCGGGCGAGTGCCTCCTGCTGGGTGCGCGCGCCGCGAAGCACGCGAAGCGCCGCCTGCAGCTGGCTGTCGCGCGGCACGGTGAGGAGGAACGACGCCTCCTCGCCCAGCGCCAGCGACGTCACGCGGTCGGCGATGAGACGGTCGATCAGCGGGAGCCCCGCGTTCCAGACGGCGCGGTCCACTGGCGCGCCGCGGGCGACGAGGCGCTGGAAGAAGGCCTCGCGCCACGCCGGCGTCACCGTGAAGCCGCGCTGCACCCCGGCGCGCGCCCACTGCAGACTGAGCTCGGTAAGCACCTCGTTGATCACGGAGGCGCGCCCGGTGAGCGCCTGCACCAGCGCCCGCTCGCCGCCGCCCAGCGTGTCCGGCCGCACCACCAGGTCGGGGGTGATGCCCCCGCCGCCGCGCACGACCCGCCCCGCGTCCGAGCGGAACTCCGGGAGGCGCGAAAGCGCGGAGTCGGAGGGCGGCAGGGTGTCCGGAAGCAGGCGCCCCGTCTCCGACACGCGCCGCTCGCGCTGGATGGAGCGCCCGCTCGGCGTGTACCACTTGGCGGTGGTCAGCTTCATCGCGTAGCCATCCGGCAGGGGGAAGAGCTCCTGCACGAGCCCCTTGCCGAACGACGGCGTGCCGATGACCACCGCGCGATCGTGGTCCTGCAGCGCCCCGGCCACGATCTCCGATGCGGAGGCGGATCCGGCGTCGGTCAGCACCACGATCGGCTCGCCGGAAGCAAGCGGCCCGCCCTCGGAGCGGTACACCTCGGCGGGACGGTCGCGGTAGCGCACCTGCAGAATCTCCTGCCCGCGCGACAGGAAGAGGTTGGAGATGCGGATCGACTGCTCCAGGCTTCCGCCGCCGTTGCCGCGCAGGTCCAGGATCAGCGACTTCGCCCCGCCCGCCCGAAGCGCCGCAACCGCGCGCGTGACCTCCTCGGCGGACGCCTCGCTGAAGCGGTCGAGCGGCAGGTAGCCGACGCCACCCTCCAGCACCGTGGCGTACGCCACCACGGGGATGTGCACGATGGCGCGCGTCACCTCGCGCACCACGGGCTGCTCGCCCGGGCGCATGAAGGTGACGTGCACGGGCGTTCCCGGCGTCCCGAGCACGCGCGAGGTCACGCTGTCCAGCGGCAGCCCGACGACGCGGTGCCCCTCGACGGCCAGCACGCGGTCGCCCACGCGCACACCGGCGGCGGCGGCGGGGTTGCCGGGGTAGACGCGGGTGATGATGGTGGTGTCGCGGACGCGCTCCAGCAGCATCCCCAGCCCGCCGTAGCCGTTGCGGAGCCCTTCGCGCTGGAAGGCCGCCAGCTCGCGCGGCGTGTACAGCTCCGCGTACGGATCGCCGATGCTGCGCAGGAGCCCCCGCGCCGCCTTCTCGTACAGCGAGTCTTCGGGAACGGAGTCCACCCCGCGCTGCGCGATGCGGGTGAGCACCTCGTAGAAGAGGCGCTCGCCATCGTTGGCTTGGCGCTGCAGCATGAAGCCGCCGGCCAGCACGGGAATGACCAGCCCGGCCACGGCGCTGCGCAGGAAGGTGAGGCGCGCTGCGCGGCGCGGGTCGTCGGAACGTCGGGGATCGCGGGCCATCTGCGCTCGTCGCGGCGGGTGTGCGCGCCCCCCTGGCGGCGGCGCGGCGGTGCTCCGGGTGAAGCTGCCCTTCTGCGTACAAGACACAGGCCAGCGCGGTTCCACCAGGGGTGAAATTTTTAGCACCCGGGGGTGGAATGCAAGGGGCGAGGGGGTGAGGGTTGGGTTAGGGGAGGGCCCCCTCCCCCCGGCCCCCTCCCCCGCCTGCGGGGGCGCAGGGCGGGTGAGGGGGAGAACTGCCCTCCTCGTCGCCCGATCCCGTAGGGGCGCGATTCATCACGCCCGTGTCACGGGCGTGCGACGCAACCTGGCCGCGCCCGAGACCTACAGGTCCGGGAGCAGCGAGATCCCGCCGGAGGGGAGCAGGGGGACGGTCGCGCGGGGAGGCATTCGAAGGGAACGCGGCAGGCGGTTCCACTGTTCCCGCGTGAGCACGGAGCGTACGACGTCGAACCCGCCGGTGAGCAGCGTCTGGGCCTGCTCCAACGGCTCTGGAGAGCCGGGTGTCCGTGTGGAATCGGCGGTGGCAAGGCCGGCGAGGCTGGCCGCGAGCGGGGCGATGCGCGACGCGATGGAATCCGCTGCGCTCCGCAGTTGCGCCGCCTGATCGGGGGTGAGTCCCACGCCCCTGACCCGTTCGTGCTCCAGCACGAGCGCCGGGACGTTGCGCCAGCGCTTGAGGATGGCGGCCTGGATCTCCGCGGGGCTCATCGACGCCTGCATCGTCGCCACCGAGGAGGCCAGCGCCTGCGTCGCGGGGTCCGCACCCAGCGTGAACCGGGCCTGGATGCGGAGCGAGAACGGGACGCGCGGGGAGCGGGCGGGGGTCACGCCGAAGCCGGGGTTCACCTGGTAGCGAAAGGCGCGCGCGTCCGGGTCGAAGCCAATGACGCGAAGCAGCACCGGGTCCGGCACCGCCTCCTGCCCCCAGCCGCGCAGCTTCTCGCCGCCGTGGATGAGCTGGTCGAGCGCCGCGGTCACGTTCTGGGCGGAGAGCGAGAGGGTGCCACGCGGCTTCCTGCCGACCCGCGGAGTGAGGTTCAGCTGAGCGTCCAGATACGGGCTCCACGGCGTGCGGCAGCCGTTGCGGTCCGCCACGCGCCCCGCCTGGCGGAGGAGACAGGCTCTCGTGGCCGAGGGGGCGCGCTCCAGCAGCTCCCGCATCCCCGTGTCTCCCCGCGGGTCGAAGACGAAGGCGCGGTCGTTCGCCAAGCCATCCCCGTTGACGTCGCTCGCCACGAGGGGCGTGTACGGGGTTCCCGAGACGACGCGTCCCAGCACCGCGAGAGTCGCCCACGTCCGCAGCTTTCGCTGCAGCAGAAGCTGGAAGGCGTGCCGCTGCTCGAAGTCGGCCGCGGCCCACTCGGCGATCCGCGGGTCCGCGGACGTGGTGGGCGCACCTCCGCCGGGCCCCGCGAGCCCCGTCGCCAGGTCTTTCGAGCGCGAAAACGTGTAATACACCTCCACCAGCCCTCCGCCCATGAGGCGCGCGGCCCCGAACGAGAGCTGCTCCGCCGCCGACCGCCCGCGCGAGCCCACCTCACGCACGACGGCGAGGCGGTCGTCGAGGCGCGAGTGCCCCGGCCCGACCTGCCCGGAGGCCGGGTCGATCAGCTCGGCGGGGACGTACACGGGGCGCCCCCCTTCGGCCGCGAGATCAAAGTACCGGACACCGGCGAAGTTGAGGTCGGTGGCGAGCGGCAGGCCGCGCCCCCGGCTGACGGAAACCGCCGCCTCCAGTGTGGTCTGCGTGGGCTTGTACAGCCAGTTCGCCTCGAGCGAGGCGTGGCGGACCAGGGGGGGCGCGTAGCTCCGCGCGAAGCCGGTGGCTCCCGGACGGCCCGCCGCCTGATCGCCGCCGGCGCACCGGGAGGGGATGGCTAGAGGATCGCTCAGGAACTCCGTCCACGTGGCGCGGGGCACGTCGGCACCCACGCACACCACCTGAACCACCGGGCTCGCCGGGCCCGCGCCCGCCAGCAGCCCCGCGAACGAGCGTGTGGGCGCTCCGGCGCGGAAGTCCCCGGCTCCACCGCGCAACAGCCAGTCCGACGACGGCGTGGACCGAATCCAGGTGAAGCCCGCGCGGGGGCTCACGCTCCACGCGGCCGCGGGCGCGGGCCGGAGCGCGAACGGCACGCCCG
>DASVTZ010000212.1 GCA_036387335.1 Longimicrobium sp. | reverse complement strand
CGCGCCTACCTGGACGCGCTGATCGCCGTCCCCTGGACGCAGCGGTCGGAGCGCGACGGGATCGAGCTGGAGCGCGTGGAAGCGGCCATCGACGAGGAGCACCTGGGATTGGACGAGGCCAAGCGCCGCCTCCTGGAGGTGATCGCGGTGGCCGAGCTGCGCGGCGACCTGCGCGGCCCCATCCCCTGCCTGGTGGGCCCGCCGGGAGTGGGGAAGCGCACCCTGGCGGCGGCCATCGCGCGCGGGCTGGGGCGCCCCTTCGTGCGGCTGGAGCTGGGCGGGCGCGGCGAGGCGCAGCTCGTGGGCGCGCGCCGCACGCGTCCCGGCGCGCAGCTCGGGAAGATTGTCGCCGCCCTGCGGGACGCCGGCACCCGCGACCCCGTCTTCCTGCTGGAAGAGCTGGACGAGATGGGAATCGGCAACGTGGAGGGCGACCCCATCGAGGCGCTGGAGGAGACGCTCGACCCCGAGAACCGCGACGAGTTCATCGACCGCTTTCTGGACACGCCGTTCGACCTGTCCAACGTCTTCTTCATCGGCAGCGCGGCGGACTTCTACCGCATTCCGCGCGACCTGCGCAACCTCTTCATCGAGATCCGCATCGCCGGCTACACGCCGGAGGAGAAGATCGCGATCGCGCGCGAGTGGCTCGTCCCGCGCATCGTCAAGGAGCACGGGCTGTCCACGGAGGAGGTGTCGATCAGCGACGAGACGCTCCTCGTCCTCACCCGCGGCTATGCGCGCGACGCGGGCGTCGGCAACCTGCGCCGCGCCCTCGCCGCCATCATGCGCTACCTGGCGCACGAGAAGGCGCAGAACCCCGGCGGCCAGCACTGGACGATCACCCGCGAGCTGATCGAGGAGGTGCTCGGCTATCCGCGCTACAGCACCACGCCGGCGGAGAACAAGTCCGAGGTCGGCGTCGTCACCGGCCTGGCGTGGACGGCTTCGGGGGGGGAGCTGATGTTCATCGAGGCGCTGAAGATGCCCGGCACCGGCCGCCTGATCATCACCGGCCTGCTGGGTGACGTGATGCGCGAGTCGGTGAACGCGGCCTTCTCGTACGTCCGCTCGCGCGCGGACGAGCTGGGGATCGAGCGCGAGTCGTTCAACGACCACGACATCCACGTGCACTTCCCCGTGGGCGCCACCCCGAAGGACGGCCCGTCGGCGGGCGCGGCGGTCACGCTGGCCATCGCCTCCTCCCTCTCCGAGCGCCCCGTGCGCCACGACATCGCCATGACGGGCGAGGTGACGCTGCGCGGCAAGATCCTGGAGATCGGCGGCGTGAAGGAGAAGACGCTGGCCGCATACCGGGCCGGCCTGCGCCAGGTGATCCTCCCCACCGGCAATCGCCGCGACCTCCGCGACGTCCCCGCCGACGTCCGTGAGGGGATGACCTTCCACTTCGTGGACCGGATGGACGAGGTCTTCGACATCGCCCTCACCGGCGACCCCGCCAACCGCGCCGCCACCCTCCCCCTCCTCACCGAAGCCACCGACGACCACGGCCCCGGCGAGCGCCAGGCAGCCGCGGAGGCATAGGCTCCCACGGAGACACGGAGGCACAGAGGAGAACGACACTCTTGCCTCTGTGTCACTGCGTGCTATCTTCCCTTAGATACGCATAGGGGACGATGCCATCTCCCCCTAGATGCGCATAGGGAACAATCACGCGGAGACACTCGGATGTTCGCCAAAGACTCGGGGCTGCTGCAGGGGACGGTGGAGCTGCTCGTGCTCAAGACGCTCTCGTGGGGGCCGATGCACGGCTACGGGATCGCGAGCTGGATCGAGAGCACCACGAACGACGTGCTCCGCCTGGAGGAGGGGTCGCTCTACCCGGCGCTCTACCGCATGGCCCGGAAGGGGTGGATCAGGGGGGAATGGGGGCTGTCCGAGAACAACCGGCGGGCGAAGTTCTACCACCTGACGCCCGAGGGGGAGAAGCAGTTCCGCGAGCAGAGCTCGGGGTGGCGGCGGCTCGCCGACGCGGTGAACGCGGCGATCGGCGCCACGCGGGCTCCCAGCTGGGCGAGGTGAGCCATGCGCATCCCCTTCTCCCGCCGCCGGGTTCCCCACCCGTTCAAGGCCGAGCCGCAGGCCGAGGTCAACGACGAGCTCGCGTTCCACCTGGAGGAAAGGATCCGCGAGTACACCGCGCGCGGGATGACGCCCGAGGACGCGCGCGCCGCCGCCCTCGAGCGCTTCGGCGACCTGAACGGCGTGCGGAGCGAGTGCGCGGCGCTGCTCGAAGCCGACCGCCGCGCCGAGGACCGCCGCGACTGGCTGGCCGATCTGCGGCAGGACGTCAGCTTCGCGCTGCGCTCGGCGGGACGCGCTCCGCTCTTCACCTTGCTGGTCATCGCCACGCTGGCGCTCGGCATCGGCGCCAACGCGGCGGTGTTCGGGGTGGTGAAGTCCGTGCTGCTGGATGCGCTCCCCTACCGCGACGCGGACCGGCTGGTGCGCGTCTACTCCCGCTTCGAGAAATCGGGGATGGACCGCTCGTCCGTGAGCCCCGGCGCGGCCGCGGACCTCGCGAGGCGCATGCGCACGCTGCAGGGCGTGGCCGCGTTCGCGTTCGGCACCTCCAAGAGGACCTACGTTTCCCCCGGCGGGCCGCGGGTGCTCACCGGGTCGTCGGTGGAGGGGAGCTTCTTCCGCACCCTGGGGGTGCGCGCCGCGCTGGGCCGCACGCTCACCCCCGAGGACGGCCCTCGCTACGTGGTGATGCTGAGCGACGAGGCGTGGCGGCGTGAGTTCGCGGGCGACCGCGGCGTCATCGGCCGGAAGATGAACATCGGCGGCACGGCGTTCGAGGTGATCGGCGTGCTCCCGCCCCGCTTCGTGGGCCCGGACGGGGGAGCCGACCTCTGGTTCGCGATGGACCTCACGGAGGTGCTGCAGGACCCGATGGCGTCCCGCGGCGAGCACTGGATGGGAGTCGTGGGGCGCCTCGCACCCGGCGCCACCCTGGAAGGCACCCGGCGCGAGCTGGACCGGATCTCCGCCGAGCTGGCGCGCGAGTACCCGCAGACCGACCGCGGGCGCACCTTCGTCGTGCTCCCGCTGCGCGACGCGCTGGTGGGCGAGACGCGCACCCCGCTCCTGGTGCTGATGGCGAGCGCCGCGCTGGTGCTCCTCATCACCTGCGCGAACCTCGCCGGCGCCCTCCTCTCGCGCACCATGGGCCGGCGCAAGGAATTCGCCGTGCGCGTGGCGATGGGGGCGCGGCGTGGCCGTCTGGTGCGCCAGCTCCTCACCGAGAGCACGCTGCTGGCGCTGGCGGGTGGCGTGGTGGGGCTGGCGCTGGCGTCTCTGGGGCTCGCCGCGCTTCGCAAGCTGGCGCTCCCCGCGCTGCCGCCGTACGCGGAGCTGTCGCTGGACGGGGGCGCGGTGGCGGTCACGCTGCTGGCCGCGCTCTGCACCGGCGCCGTGTTCGGCCTGGCGCCCGCGCTGGCCGCCGGCCGCTGGGACCCGCAGCGGACGCTGCGCGAGGAGGGGCGCGGCGCGAGCGAGGGCCGGCGCTCGCGGCACCTGCGCGGCGTGCTGGTCGCGGGGCAGATCGCCATCTCGCTGAGCCTTCTGGCCGGCGCGGGGCTGCTGGTGCGCAGCCTGTGGGCGATGACCTCCGCCCCGCTCGGCTTCGACCCGCGCGGGGTGCTCACCGCCCGCGTGGAGCTCCCCTCGGCCAGGTACTCCACGCCGGAGGCGCGCGCCGACGCGTTCCGCCGGCTGCGGGAAGCGGTGGCGGAGCTCCCGGGCGTGCGCGGAGTCGCCAGCGTCACGCAGATCCCGTCCCCCGCCATGAGCAGCAACGCGCTCAGCATCGAGGGGAAGGAGGTGGGGAGCGACTCCCCCGTCTTCATCCGGTACATGGCCGTGTCCGACGAGTACTTCCGCGTGATGAGGATCCGCACCCTGCGCGGGCGTACCTTTGGGACGGAGGACACGCCCACCGCGCCGCCCGCCATCCTGGTGAGCCAGACGATGGCGCGCCGCTACTGGCCGGAGGGAGGCGCGCTGGGTTCGCGCATCCGCATCAGCCCGCACACTTCCGAGCGGTGGGGCGTGGTGGTGGGGATCGTGGACGACGTGCGGGTGGACCCGGCGGTCCCCGCCCCCGAGCCGATGGCCTACGGAAGCGGGCGGCAGGACTACGCGTGGTCGGGGCGCGACTTCGTGGTGCGCACGGACGGGGAGCCGCTCGCGCTGGTGCGCCCCTTCCGGCGCGCGCTGGCGGCCCTCGACCCCGACGTCCCGCTGCGCGACCCCGCTCCGCTGTCCACCATCGTCGCCGAGCGCCTGTCCGGCCGCCGCCTGCCGATGCTCCTGATGACGGGGTTCGGCGCGCTGGCGCTGCTCCTGGCCTCCGTGGGCGTGTACGCGATGTTCGCCGCCATGGCCACCGCGCGCGAGCGGGAGTTCGGCGTGCGCGTCGCCCTCGGCTCCACCCCGGGCGCCATCGCCGCCCTGGTCCTGCGGCAGGGCGGCACGTGGATGGCGGCGGGGCTGCTCGCCGGTGCCCTCGGCGTCGTCGCCGTCGGCCGCATGGTGAGCAACCTTCTCTACGGCGTCGTCCCCCTGGACCCGATCGCGCTCGGGCTGGCGACCCTCGTCCTCCTCGCCTGCGCCACCATCGCCCTCGTCGTCCCCGTGCGCCGCGCCACGCGCGTGGACCCCATCAGCATCCTGCGTTGAAAAACAGGAGGCACGGAGACGACTTCATCTCCGTGCCTCCGTGTCTCCGTGTGAGTCGTGCTGTTCGTCTTCATACCACGACGGATGCACCTCCCGCTTCGGCTTGCGCCCCACGAAGCGCAGGAGCACGGCGATCGCGAGCACCACGATAGCGGCGATGACCGGCTCGCGGCGGTCGAGGTACATCCCGATCAGCAGGAAGATGGCGCCCGCGAAGAACAGCCGCAGCTTCCACGGGAAGACCACTTCGGGCGTGAGCGGCATGGTCAGCCTCGATCCAGGAAGCGCGCCACGCCGGCCTTCATGTCTTCCGTCATCCGCGCCACCACGTTGACGTCCGCGCCGGCACGGACGGCGGCCTCGAAGCCCAGCGCATCCGAGTTGTACAGGAGCCGCTTGGCGAGCTGCACCGCGGAAGGACTGCGCTCCGCGAGGTCGCGCAGCACCGCGTCGGTCTCCGCCTCGAAGGCGTCCTCGGCGAAGACCTGGTTGATCAGCCCCATCCGCTCCGCCTCGGTGGCCGACACGGGAAGGCCGCGCACCAGCAGGTCGAAGGCGCGCTTCTCGGAGACGTTGCGCCGCGTGATCGCCATCACCATCGCGGGGACGAAGCCGATGCGCGTTTCCGGGTAGCCGAACTGCGCGTCCGCGGAGGCGAGGACGAGGTCGCAGGCGGTCGCGAGGCCGCACCCGCCGGCCAGCGCTCGGCCGCGCACGCACGCCACCACCGGCTTGCGCATGCGGCGCGGGAGGAGGAAGAGCTCGGCGAGCTCGTCCACGTCGGCCAGGTTCTCCATCACGGTGGCGTCTGCGATGCGGCGCAGCGCGGAAAGGTCGGCGCCGGAGCAGAAGTCCTTCCCCGCCCCGGAGATGGCGACCACGCGCACGCCCTCGTCCGCGTCCGCGTCGCGGAGGGCGGCCTTGAGGTCGGCCACGAGCTCGGCGCTGAGGGCGTTGCGCTTCTCAGGCCGGTTGAGCGTGAGACGCGCGACGGCGCCCTCGCGCCCGATGAGGACGGTACCCGGCATCAGCGCGGGCCGGCGGCCTGCGCCACCTCGTCCGGCACCTCGATCTCCATCCGCAGCAGGGCGGTGGAGAGCACCTTCCCCTGCGCGTCGGTCTTGAGCGACACGGTGCCGCCGCCGCCCAGCGCGTTGTGCAGGAGGAAGTTGAGCGCCTCCAGGTTGGGGAGCTCGAAGCGCTCGACGCCGCCGTGCACGATCCCGGCGAAGTGCTCCTTGACGCGCTCGGGGGTCACCTCGCGCACCAGGTGCGGGTAGAACTCGGGGCGCAGGGCGATCAGCCCCACGTTGGCGGTGTCGCCCTTGTCGCCCGAGCGGGCGTGGGCGAGGTGGACGAGCTGAATGCGCGGCATGCGTTCGGTTCTCGGGTCAGGGAAGAACAGCAACTGCGGCCTCACACAGAGACACAGAGGAGAACGGCAAGAAGAAAGCAAGTAGTTCTCTGCGCCTTGCAGTTCCCTCTGTGCCCTCTGTGTGACGCTTTTTCACGAATGGTAATTCGGCGCCTCGCGCGTGATCGTCACGTCGTGCGGGTGCGATTCGCGGAGGCCGCCGCCGGTGATGCGCATGAACTGGGGCTCGGTGCGAAGCGCGTCCAGGGTGCCGCAGCCGAGGTAGCCCATGCCTGAGCGCAGGCCGCCGATCAGCTGGTAGATGGTGTCCGCGACGGCGCCCTTGTACTCCACCCGGCCTTCGATGCCTTCGGGGACGAACTTGCGCGCGTCGCCGTGCTCCTGGAAGTAGCGGTCGGCCGAGCCCTCCTGCATCGCGCCCAGGCTCCCCATCCCGCGGAGCGTCTTGAAGCGGCGGCCCTCCAGGAGGAACGACTCGCCCGGGCTCTCGTCGGTACCGGCCAGCATGGAACCCATCATCACCGTGTGGGCTCCCGCGGCCAGCGCCTTCACCATGTCGCCCGAGTACTTGATCCCACCGTCCGCGATCACCGGCACCTGGCCGGCCGCGCCCTCCACGGCATCAAGCACGGCGGTGAGCTGCGGCACGCCCACGCCCGTCACCACGCGCGTGGTGCAGATGGAGCCGGGGCCCACCCCCACCTTCACCGCGTCCACACCCCGTTCCACCAGCGCCGCCGCCCCCTCGCGCGTCGCCACGTTCCCGGCGATGATCTGCACGTCG
>DASVTZ010000211.1 GCA_036387335.1 Longimicrobium sp. | reverse complement strand
TCCCCCGCCTGCGGGGGCGCAGGGCGGGTGAGGGGGAGAACTACAATGCGGCTGCACAGATCCCGTAGGGGCGCGATTCATCGCGCCCGTGCCCGCCGCCGCACCACCGCCCGCCCGTCTGCCCAGAAATCGTAGGGGCAGACCTGCGTGTCTGCCCGCCCTCGCCCCCGCCTCGATCTCCGCCCCTGGCACCCAACCCGTAGGGGCCGCCCCACGTGGCTGCCCGTGCCCGCCGCGGCTCTGGCGCCTGCTGTCTAAAACCTGCCCGTCGGGAACCACTCCGCGAACGCGCGCCGCGCGCCGGGGATCGCGGGCGGCCCATCACGTTCGAACAGCGCCAGCTCCTCATGCTCCGGGTCGCCACCGCCCTCGCAGGCGGTTCGGCACGCGATGCCGCGCTCGCCGCTGGCGAACGCCGCGCGCGCGATCGCCTGGCACCGCTCCCAGCCGACGCCGTCCGGATAGGTGGGTGGAAGACCGAGTGCCACGATCCCGTCGTCCGTCACCACATCCACGTAGTCGGCTCGCGGAACGTCGAACGCCTGGAGGTCGGGCCGCCGCTCGGAGCGCAGGTCGAACAGGCTGTGTGCCTCGCCCCGAAAGTTGTCGTACGCCTGGAGCGCGGCCATCCGCACGGTGCGGTTCAGGTACAGCACCGCGTGCTCACCGGGTGCGTTCCACCGTCCACCCGTGATCCGCGTGTAGGACGTGTCGCCGCACTCGGTCCAATCCGGCTTGCACACCCGATAGAACTCGCCCCCGCGCTCGACATGCTTCATCTGCCGGCGAACGAGTATAGCCGCGCGAGGTACGCGCGAACGTCATCGGCACCGTCCGGGCCGGCCAGGGCCTGGAGGAGGGAGCGCCCACCCAGCCCCTTCGCCGGGCTTCGTACGATCTGCGGAATCCGCTCGGGGATCAGCTCGTCGAAGAGGACGAGCGCCACGTCCCTCACCTGCTCCACGTCGGCGATGCGACCCGCGGGGACGCCGTTCTTGAGCCACTGGTCGACCGCCTGGCGCTGCACGCCGAACAGCCTCGCGACCTCCGCGCTGCTCAAGCCCATGATCTGCTGGATCTCCTCCAGCGCGTTCACACTGCCGGTGACGCGGAGGACCTCCTGCGTGAGGGTTCCCACGAAGCTCGCCGTGATTCCGGGGCTCGTGCGCACCCACCCCGGCCGGTGCCGCGGTGGCCGGATCGTCTCGACGTCGACTCCGTAGTCCGTGGCAAGGTCACGAAGCTCGTGGGCAAGCGACCAGACCAGCCACCCTCCGGGCGCGTCATCGTCCGCGCTGGCGGTCAGCCCCGCATCGATCACCTTGACCGCGGCCACCTGGAGCGCGTCGCGCCTCGTCTCGCGTGGGAATCCGTGGTGAACGACCTCGTGCACGAGCGAGTAGCAGGAGCGCGCGTAGGCGCTGGCGTCACGCACCGCGCCCGTCCGCCTGAAGCGGGTGATCGCGGCCTTCGCCTCTTCGATCCTCGGATCGCGCGCGGCCTCCTCGATCTCCTGCCGGCTCCCGGTCAGCAGCGCCGTAGCACCCATGTCAGCTCCTCTGTGAGGGTATGACAAGGATAGTGCGTCTGCAAGCATAATGCAAGTTGTTCAGCAACCACTTGGCAGTGGCTGGTCCGGCGATCAGAGCGCCACGACACCCGCTCCGTCACCACCGCCTGCAGGGGCACGTCCCAGGGGTCGGTCGGAAGGGCGGGGAACTCCTGCGCACTGAAGAATACCCCGCATCGGAACCCGCGCCACTCGGGAAGGGCGAAGAGGCGGTCGTAGTAGCCGGCGCCGCGGCCGAGGCGGGCGCCGCGGCGGTCCCAGGCGAGGCCGGGGACGAGCACCGCGTCCACGGCCTCCACGGGGACGCGGGCGCAGCGCTCCGGGTCCGGCTCGCGGATGCCGTACGCGCCGATACGGAGCGACGACGGCTCCGCGACCGTGTGCAGGTCGAGCGCACGGGAGTCGGGGAGGACCCGCGGGAAGACGACATGCGCGTTGCGGGGCGCCCAAGATCCCGTTGATGACCGAGAACATAGGTGCTCCGCCGAGGCTTTACTGACCAATCCTCCGCCCGATCAAGCAGACTACACGATACACCAACAGAAAGCAGGCCCATCCGCTCGCACCGGAAGGCGCTACGGGGCAAGCTTGTACCAGATAGCACTCAGCGGCGGTTACACTGGATATTCTTCTTGCACCTTGGAACCGTCCGGGTTAGATAGTTTCCTGAACTGATCGACGCTCGCGTGATGGCGGGCTTCTCGCTGCACAATCGGGGGAAAAGAGATAATGCCGGAATTTCGATTTGGTGATCGTCCCGACAAACGGGCCATCCGGGAACACGCTGACACTGTACTGGGCATTGCGAAAGCTACAGACGTCCAAGTTTATCCAAGCGCCCGACGGTGGCTCTACTCGCAGTTGAACAAGGGAGTTCGCGCGGGTACCCTCGAAACCTCGGACGACATCCGCAAGGCCTCGGCAGGACTCCTCGCTGGCGCAGTGGGATCGACAAAGGCCCGCGGGAGGGTACGGGTGGAGGACTTCAGGAACGGTTGGTCCGAGCAGCTGAATGCTGCGGGCAACTGTCCGCCGCACAAATGTCTTTTCCGTACTGTGATCAGCCGCCACGAGAAACTTGTCGAGCGGCTCCCGCTCTACGAGCGCCTGTTGAGTGAGCCGGATGAGTGACCTAGTCAAGGCTTCCCCATTCTCGGTGCGGGATACGATTCAGCACGTTCTCCCAGTAGTGATTGGGGCTGCGTTGTTCGCTCCGTACCTTGCGCCACCAGATACGTTTGCTAGCGTGCTGTTGGGGGCGGCGCTGTTCAGCTACACTCTGCACACCCCGCTGAAGAAGCTGGCGAGGTGGGCTTTCTGGTGCGTTCCGGTGCTGAGGTCCAAGAGTCGGGAAGCCGAAGCGAGACTTGCCTGGTGGGGAACGAACTGGAACTATGACAAGCTATTCTACGAGCGCATCGACGACAAAGAGCGCGAATACGCGTACCTGACAGCAGGTTATGTACATTTCCATCGTACCGTTGCTTTTTTCCTGCTCTGTTACCTGCTGTTGCAAATCGCCATCCTCGGCGTCGCCGCCTCTGATGCCGAGTCGGTGGCGGATGCGTCTGCCCAAATCCTCCGCGTCAAAACGCACCTGGGAGGAGGGTGGAACCTTCCCTCGGTAAGCCTTGCGCCGCTAGCCGCAATCTTATTCGCCACTTCGGCGCGGGACTATCTCAGCGAAATCGGTGACGTGGAGACTATTTATGCCCGACTGGCTACAAAATATCATGGGTCACCCGACCCCCTTGCGGTGAGTGTATGGGGCTGGGTTTGCACCGAGGGACAGCCGGTGCCCGGTGTGGAGGTAGAACTCGTGAACGCATCAGGCGAACAGCTGGCACATGCCACGAGCGACAAGGAAGGGAAGTATCAGTTTTCCGGAATGTATGACGCAGCGCTCCTTGCACGGCCACGGATAGTCGCGCATCACGACGGCTGGAGCTCTTCCATTCAACCGGTATGGGATACAGATGAAGAACCGAGTTTCCGGTTCGAAAAGTCGCAATCGGCCGTTACTGTGCCGGAAAGCTCGTGAGCGCGTGATGCTCAAGTGATTTTCCCTCGCTTCACGCACTCCGGCTCAGCTGTCCAGGGGTCTGCCTAAAAAGCCGAACAAATTCCCGCCACCACCCCACCCTCCGTCACTACAGCCTGCAGGGGCACGTCCCAAGGGTCGGTGGGGAGGGCGGGGAACTCCTGCGCATTAAAGAATACCCCGCATCGGAACCCGCGCCACTCGGGGAGCGCGAAGAGGCGGTCGTAGTAGCCGGCGCCGCGGCCCAGGCGGGCGCCCCCGCGGTCCCAGGCGAGGCCCGGGACGAGCACCGCGTCCACGGCCGCTACGGGGACGCGGGCGCAGCGCTCCGGGTCCGGCTCGCGGATGCCGTACGCGCCGATCCGCAGCGACGACGGCTCCGCGACCGTGTGCAGATCCAGCGCGCGGGAGTCGGGGAGGACGCGCGGAAAGACGACGTGCACGCCCCGCGTCAGCGCTTCGAGGGCGATGGCGTCGGTGGAGACCTCGTCCGGGAGGTGCGCGTAGAGGAGGAGGGTGCGCGCGGCAGCCACCTCCGGCACCGTCCAAACCAGGCGGGCGATCTCCGTTTCGGCGGCGGCGCGCTCGCTGGGGAGGAGATCGCGCATGCGGCGGCGGGCCTCGCGGCGGAGCTCGTCCTTGGTCACAGCGCGGCGGCCACGGCGGCACCCACACGCGCATTGTTGAGGAGGAGCGCCACGTTCGCCTCCAGCGACCTCCCGCCCGTGCTCTCCGCCACCGCGCGCAGCAGAAACGGCGTCACCTCCTTGCCCGTGACGCCCGCGCGGTCGGCCAGGGCGAGCGCCTCGCGAATCGTCGCCTCGATGGCATCGGCGTGGAGTGCGTGCTCGGGCGGCGGCGGGACGCAGAGGAGGATGGCGCCCGGCGAACCCAGCCCACGGTGCGCGCGCCACAGATCCGCCACCTCCTCCGCACTGTCGGCGCGCACGTCCACCGAGAGGCCGCTCTCGCGAGCGTAGAACGCGGGCAGCTCGTCCGTCATCCACCCGACGACGAGGACGCCGGCCGTCTCCAGCGCCTCGCGGGTGGCGGGGAGGTCGAGGACGGACTTGGCACCGGCGCACACCACGATCATTGGCGTGCGCCCCAGCTCGGTCAGGTCCGCGGAGACGTCGCGCGCCTCGCCCCGGTGCACGCCCCCGATGCCCCCGGTGGCGAACACCCGCACCCCCGCGCGGTGCGCCAGGAACATCGTCGCCGCCACGGTCGTTGCACCGTCCAGCCCCCGCGCCACGGGCACGGCCAGGTCGCGCGTGGAGACCTTGAGCACCCCCTCCGCCGTCGCCATCCGGACCACCTCCGCATCACCCAGCCCCACGACCGGCACGCCACCGACGACCCCCACCGTCGCCGGCGTAGCGCCGCCGGAGCGCACCTCGGCTTCCAGCGCTCGCCCCACCTCCAGATTGCGCGGCCTTGGCAGCCCGTGCGCCAGCACCGTGGACTCCAGCGCCACCACGGCGCGCCCCTCGCGCAGCGCGGCGCTAACGGGGGCGGAGGTGCGGATGAGCATGAAAGTGCGTGAGTGCGTAAAGAAAGTGCCGAGTGCCCAGTGCCGAGTGCCTAGTAACACCCTCCGCCCCCTCTCTCGATAACGGAGGGCGGAGCCCTCTCCTGTTATCGGGAGAGGGGGCAGCGAGGAACGAGCGGGGGTGAGGGCCCCTCCCCGCGCCGCCGTCCCGCCCGTAAGTTACGCCGCTCGCACGCCAGAGGAAACGCACCCCGACACCAATCGCGCACGATGGATCCGTATCCCCAGCTCGGGCCGCTCCAGCAAGCCGCCACCGAGACAGGCGACATTTCGCCGGAAGAGTTCCGCCGCTTCGGGCACGAGGTGGTCGACTGGATCGCGGAGTACGTCGGCGGTGTCGGCGAGCTTCCGGTGCTGGGGGACGTGCGGCCGGGTGAGGTGGCGGCGAAGCTCCCCGCATCCGCGCCGGAGCAGCCGGAGGGGTTCGACGAGATCCTGCGCGACTTCCGCGACATCATCGTGCCGGGCACGATGCACTGGAACCATCCCGCGTTCCTCGCCTACTTCGCCATCACGGGCGCGGGGCCGGGAATCCTGGGGGAGATGCTGACGGCGGCGCTCAACAACAACGCCATGCTCTGGCGCACCGGGCCCGCCCAGACCGAGCTGGAAGAGCGCACACTGGACTGGCTGCGGCAGATGATGGGGCTCCCCGAAGCGTTCCGCGGCACCATCCAGGACACGGCCTCGATCTCCACCCTGATCGCCGTGGCGGCGGCGCGCGAGGAGGCGGGGCTGCAGGTGCGCGAGGAGGGAATGAGCGGGCGCGACCTCCCCAAGCTGCGGCTGTACTGCTCCGAGGAGGCGCACTCGTCCATCGAAAAGGCGGGGATCACGGTCGGCATCGGGCGCACGGGGACGCGCAGGATCGCCACCGACGACGCGTTCCGCATGGACCCCGCCGCCCTGGAGCGCGCCATCGAGGAGGACAAAGCGAGCGGCACCCGCCCGTTCTGCGTCGTGGCCACGACGGGGACGACCTCCACCAGCAGCATCGACCCCGTGGCCGCCATCGCGGACGTCTGCGAGCGGCACGGGCTCTGGCTGCACGTGGATGCGGCGTACGGCGGCTCGGCGGCGATCGTGCCGGAGCTGCGCGGGGTGCTCGACGGCGCCGGGCGGGCCGACTCCATCGTCGTAAACCCGCACAAGTGGCTCTTCGTGCCCATCGATTGCTCGGTGCTCTACCTGCGCCGGCCAGAGGTGGTGCGCCGCGCCTTCTCGCTCATCCCCGAATACCTGGTGACGCCGGAAGGGGAGAGCGTCACCAACCTGATGGACTACGGGCCGGCGCTGGGGAAGCGCTTCCGTTCGCTCAAGCTGTGGATGACGCTGCGCCGCTTTGGCGCCGAAGGGATGGCGGCGCGCATCCGCGAGCACGTGCGGCTGGCGCGGCTGTTCGCGGATTGGGTCGATGCGGAGCCGGGATGGGAGCGGATGGCGCCCGTGCCGCTCAGCCTCGTCGTCTTCCGCCACCGCCCGGAGGGGATGGGCGAAGAGGCCACCAACGCGCACAACGAGCAGGTGATGGCGGCTGTCAACGCGAGCGGCGAGGCGCTCCTTTCCCACACGAAGCTCAACGGCCGCACGGCGTTGCGCCTGGCCGTCGGCAACCTGCGCACCACCGAGGCGCACGTGGCGCACGCCTGGGATCTGCTACGCCGCGCCGTCGCGGAATCGTGACCGAGCCTTGACAATGCCGGGCGGCACGGGGCATCCTTCCACCCCCAAGCCGCCCGCGGCTGCTCCAGTGGTTCCCCGGCAGTCCCCTTCCGTGAGCTCCAACACCGACTTCGACCAGCTATTCGTCCGCGAGCGCTGGCTCGTCCTGCGCGAGCGGCACCAGCAGGCCGTGGACAAGCGCTGGTTCCTCGTCTTCCTCTC
The DNA here is from genome assembly GCA_036387335.1 of Longimicrobium sp. Taxonomy (NCBI): domain Bacteria; kingdom Pseudomonadati; phylum Gemmatimonadota; class Longimicrobiia; order Longimicrobiales; family Longimicrobiaceae; genus Longimicrobium; species Longimicrobium sp. The sequence goes on along the minus strand of DASVTZ010000211.1, from coordinate 25,468 downwards.
GCTGGGGCTCGCCCTCATCGGGAACCTGACGGGCGCGCTGACCATCACGCTCCCGGTGGCGGCGGCGCTGAGCGGCTCCTTCTTCGTGGTGAACCTGCTCTGGTTCGTCCTCCTGCGCGCGGACCGCTTCGCGCCGCAGCAGTTCTGGTGGAGTCTGGGGCTGGACTCCATCGGCCTCGCCGCGTTCACCGCCGCGCTGGGAGTGCGGGGGTACCTGGTGCTCCCCTTCCTGATCTTCGCGGTGGGCGGCTACGCGCTGGGGATGCCGCGGGCGGCGCAGGTGCAGCTCGTGCTCGCCGCCATCCTCTACCCCGCGGGACGCTGGATCGGCCTGCGCGGCGAGGGGGGCTCAGTCACCGCGTGGACGGTGTTCATCGAGTGGCTCTTCCTCGTGGGCACCGGGTGGCTCTCCACCCAAGGTCCGGTCGCCTACACGCGCCGCCTGCGCCGGGTGCGCCAGGCGCTCGCCCGCGCGCAGGAGGGCGACTTCACCGGCCGCCTTCCCGACCGCCACCTGGACGACATCGGCTTCCTTTCCGTCTCCATGAATCGCATGTCGCTCACGGTAGGCGAAATGGTGCGCGAAGTTCAGGACGGCGCCCGCACACTCGCGAGCCTCGCCGACGCGCTGGCCGCCACCGCGGGCGAGGTGCAGGCGGCGGCGCGGCAGATCGGCGCCACCACCAGCGAAGCCGCATCCGCCGCCGAGACGCAGATGGCGCTGGTGGCGCACGGGAGCGACGCGCTGGAAGCCGTCGCGCGCGAGGGCGAGGCGCTGCGCGCGCAGGCCGCCCGCTCCACCGAGGAGGCGCGCCACCTGGAGCGCGAGGCGGAGGAGCACGCCGGCCGCGTGGAGCGCGCGGGGCTGCTGCTGACCGACCTCAGCGAGGACTACCGCCGCCTGGACGCCGCCACCGACGCGCTGGAAGCCGCGGGCGAGCGGGTGAGCGGCTTCGTGGCCGCCATCGGCGAGATCGCCGAGCAGACCAACCTCCTCGCCCTCAACGCCGCCATCGAGGCCGCGCGTGCCGGCGAGCACGGCCGCGGCTTCGCGGTGGTGGCGGACGAGGTGAGGAAGCTGGCCGGCCAGTCCGCCGCGTCCGCCGCCCAGGTGAGCGGCGTGGTGGAGGCGACCGCTTCGGCCATCGCGGAGGTGCGCCAGCGCCTGCGAGCGGGCAGCACCCGGCTCAGCGGCGTGGGCGAGGTGTCCGAAAGCGGGCGCGACGCACTCGCCTCCATCGTGCAGGGCCTGGAGCGCACGGTGGCGTTCGTGGAGCGCATCGCGGGCGACGCGGAGCGGCAGGCGGGTGCGCTCGGCGGCCTGCGCGGCGACATGGCGCGCGTGCGGGAGATCGCGGATGCGTCCGCGGAGCGCGCCCGCCAGACTGCCGCCGCCGCCGACGCGCAGTGGACGGCCATGGAGGAGCTGGCCCGCGGCAGCCGCGGCGCCGCGGAAACCGCCGCCGGGCTGCGCGCGCTGGCGGGGCGCTTCCGCGTCCTGGCCGCGGACGCGCCCGCGGTGCCGGTGGAGCCGGCGATGGCCGCGCTGGTGGGCGCCGGACGGGCCGCGCGCGACGAAAAACCTTGACAGCGGGCCGGTTCCGGACGTATAAGATGCATCGCTGACACCGCAGGACGTGCCGCCCATCGCAAGACGTGCCCCCCGCACACCGCCCGACCTCCTTGCCGAACACCCTTTCCACTGCCGCCATCGCCACGCGTGTGCCCGTGGGCTGACCGTGCTTGTGCCCGCGCGGGGGCCCACGCGCCGTCTGGCGCGACCGCGAAACCACGCGCGTGTGGACGCCCCGCACGTCGCCTCTTCACCGCAGAGCCGCAGGAGTAGGAGATGGAACGCACGACTGGAAAGGTAAAGTGGTTCAACGACGCCAAGGGCTTCGGCTTCATCGAGCACGAGGGCGGCCGGGACCTGTTCGTCCACTTTTCTTCCATCAAGCAGGAGGGTTTCAAGACCCTCGCCGAAGGTGAAGAGGTGGAGTTCGACGTGGTCGAGGGCCCCAAGGGTCCCGCCGCCGAGAACGTGGTTCGCGTCGGCGCCTGAAAACGCCCCGCTCCTGACGGCGAAGGCCGCTCCCCGAGGTTCGGGGAGCGGCCTTTTCTGACCCCCTCCCCCCGACCCCCTCCCCCGCCTGCGGGGGCGCAGGGCGGGTGAGGGGGAGAACTGCCCTGCGCGCGCCCGGGCATCGCAAGCGCTCTCCACGTTCGTTCTTCCCCGCCTTCTCCCAAACTCCTGGGGAAGGGGTGCACGCACCGATACGCGCGGGGTGCGCAATAGTGTATGGGCGCCATATATTGCGCCGACCCTCTGCTCCCTCCTTGAGCTTCGGCCTGGCTGCACAAACCGAGTGAGATTTTGCGCGGGTGCGGTGGATCGATGCAGTGGCAGAGGAAGCGGCGAGGCGTGGAACAGGTACCGTGTGCCGCGTGATGTACACTTGTGATGGTTGTAACTGGACGAGCGACTGATTATGAATTCAGCATCAGAGAGAGAGACCCTTTGATCCTGCGGACCAGCAACCCTTGGACGGCTATGATCGAGACTGCGGTCAAACGTCGTCCCGCAGCCGTGAACGCGTTGGATTTCCACCGCGTTCTACCGGGTACTACGGACCCGGTAGCTCTGGGGTGCTCTGATGACCGCATCTATGCGGTGAAAGGAATCCACCGCGGGCGCGAACTCTGTGCCGAGCAAGTTGTGGCTCATCTCGGTCAGGCCATGGGTGCGCCAGTCGCGGAAGTTCGGCTTGTCCATGTGCCGCAGGAGATTATCGACGACAGACCCGTGGAAATGCGGTTCTTCAAAGCTGGCGTTTCACACGGATCTTTGATGATTGAAAACTGCACGGACCGCCTGCCGCTGGAGCCGTACGCGGACACGCACAATCGCAGGCGGCTCGCACAGCTCGCGATCCTCTGGGGCTGGGTTGACTCGCACGATTGTCAGGTAGTGAAACTCAAGACACCCCCGGAATCGATCTTCTCGGTAGATCATGGCGAGTGCCTTCCATATGGGGATGTATGGTCGCCGGAGACCCTGGGCCCAGATGCACTTCCGAAAGTCGCGCCGCATCTTGCAGTACGAATGTCCTGCGGCATTTCGGATCGGGAGATTGCGACAGCGTGTAAAGGCCTTCGCCATGTGTCCGATGAGCACATTGCGACTGCCGTCGCGTCTCCGCCCGAGGGATGGGGTATCAACCTTAACGAGCGAGTAGCTCTTGCGGAATTCCTGGCCAGACGGCGTGACGACATGATCGCGACGATCCTTGGTAACGAGAGGGAGGACTGAAATATGTCCGTTCACTTCATCGTAGCTCAATACGTCCCTGACCCGATCGCGGATGAGCGCGCGAACTTCGGGGTCATCGTGTTCGGTGAAGGGCAACTCCGCTGCCACTTCCTGCATCGACTCGGTCGGCTTCGGCACTTCGGAGGCGAGAGCGTGGAGTTCCTGCGTGAGTTCGCATCGCAAGTGGAACGAGCCGCTGAGGGGTACACTCTCTCTGAAGCACTCGCGCACCCGCACATAAATGACGAGGTGCTCCGGAAGATTGCTGGAAACTGGGCGAATAGCATTCAGTTCACAGCCCCACGAATTTCATTGCGCCCAGCGGACGCAGCCCTTCGCGAGATAGTTAAGCGATACCTCCGTGAGGACGACCCGCCCAAGAAGGAGCGACGAGGGCGTGATGTCGCGGCACAAATTACGATCCGGGGAGTGAGGCTCGCGCTCGACGCTAAGGGGGGTGACCGCGCCCTGACGAATGAGCTGCTCCATCCGAACACGGAAGTTCAGGGAGCCGACGTTCCGCATCGATTCGACGCCGTAGTGGCGAACGGACGGCCATATCTTGCGGCTCATGGGTTGTCGTTCGAGAAGGTAAACCCAGGTGATATCGACAACGACGTTCGAGCAATTGCATACTCAATCGGAGATGTGCGGCGCAAGAATCCACAGCTCCCGATAGGCATAGCCGCCCTGAGACGTAGAGGCCGAGCCGCACCGAAGGAGATGGACCGAGCGGATATCATCTTCCGCAGGTTGAAAGTCACCTTGCTCGACGAGGATGAAATCTCAGATTGGGCTGAGGAGCATCTGCCAAAGGACTTAAAACAGGCTGCCGCCGGTTCGTGACAAATGCGGAGTCGAAGGTTCGGTGTCGGCCTCCGATGGGGAGCTTGCCATCCCGGAGGTTGTGGTCAGAGAGTTTCGGGTAACCGAAAAGCGCCCCCGCATTAGATGCTGGGGCGCTCTGCCATGGGAGGTGTTCAGCCTGGTAGGCACATGGTGAGCGGTTACTGGATAGTGGCTATCCCACAGGTCACTGGAGAAGAGCAGCGAGTACGAGCGGGGTGCAACCTCCTCTCAGCCCCGTTTCTCCCACGCCTCGTTGTAAACGCCGGTGCGCTGGAGGTACTTCACGATCTCGATGGCGATGGCGCGGAGGAAGGCGGCTTCGCGGGCGTCGACGTCGGAGCGGTGGACGAGCTCGCGGAGGGTGCGCATCACGCTCTCCGTGTGGCGGCTCTTGAAGAAGTCGATCGCCCACAGCGCGCGCTCGGCGTCCGTGAAGAGCATCTCCAGGAACTCGACGGTGACGGGCTGCACCTCGCGGCGGGGACCGCGAAAGGGCTGCACCTCGCCCTCGGCGGCCATCCACAGCTCGTACGCCATCACCAGCACCGCCTGCGCCAGGTTCAGCGAGGCGTGGTCCGGGTTGGTGGGGATGTGTGCCGTGCGATGGCAGAGATCGAGCGCCTCGTTGGGAAGTCCGTGATCCTCGCGACCGTAGAGGATCGCGACCGGGCCTCCGCGTCCCTCCACCGCGTCCAGCGCGCGCCCCAGCAGCTCCGGCGCGAGGGCGCGCGGGCGGGCGGTGGCGCGCTTGGCGCGGCGGGAACGGGCCGTCATCCCGACGACGAACGAGCAGTCGGCGAGCGCGCCCTCCAGCGAGGAGTGGATCTCGGTGCGCTCCACGATCTCCTGCGTATCGTGGGCGATCCCCTCGATCCGATAGGGGTCCCACTCGGCCGGGTTCACCAGGCGCAGGCGCTCCAGACCGAAGTTCTTCATCGCGCGGATGGTGCCGGCGACGTTGACCCGGTCCTGCGTCTCCCACAGAACCACGACCACCCCCTGCAGCGCGCGGCGGCCGGGGGCGGACGGTTCGTCAGTATCGAAATGATCGGACAAAGCTCAGTTTGCGTCGAGGCCAGAAAAAAACGGCAGTCTCACACAGAGCCACAGAGGGGCAGGGAAAGAAGGGGAGGAGGGGTTCTCTGCGCCTTGTAGTTCCCTCTGTGCCCTCTGTGTGATGCTGTTTACCTCGCCAGCGGAAGATATTCCGGAGGCGGCGGCTCAGGTGGGAGCGGAGGGCCGAACCGCACCTCGCGGCGCCCGCGCGGAATCTCCACCCGCCACTGCCGCCCGCCCCCCGCATCGGAGAGGAAGAGGTAGAGCACGCGGCGCTCGGTCGGCTCGACGGTGAAGTCCACGCGGAAGCGGCCCTCGCGCGCCAGGAGCGGCACCGGGCCGAAGAGGACGCGCTCGCCATCCTCCACGGAGAGCTCCAGCGCCTCGCGGCTGGTGGTGCGGCCCCACACCAGGTAGCCGTCGTCCCCTTCCCTGCGCGCCACCAGCGACAGCCCCGTGTCCTCCGCCTCGCGCCCCCCGCAGGCGGCGAGCGCGAGGAGCAGGAAGAGGGCGGCTAGCCTCACTCCCGCGGACGCTCCCGCTGGCGCTGCTTGCCGCCGTACTGCTGCTCGCCGCGCGCGGAGATGCGGCCCAGGAGCACCCGCGAGGCGCGCACGTCGTGGCCCAGGTCGATCAGCAGGAGCACCACGTCCGCGCTCCCCCACAGGATGGCGGCCAGCACGCCGGCGCGCACCACCTCGGCCAGGAGCGGAAGGAGCGCATTGAGCCCCTCCGCGGCCACCCCGAGCACGATCTCCAGCACCATGGCGATCAGCACCAGGAACGACACGATCTTGAAAAGCCGCGCGATGTACTGGAGCCCCACGTAGGGCTCGGTGTCCTCCGCGCGGATGGAGCCGGGCGCGGTGCGCTCGCGCGCGATCCGCGCCTCCTCGTCCGTGGGCGGGCGTCCTGCGGGCGGAGTGGCGGCCGCGGCCTCCGCGTGCAGGAGCGTCTGGTCGTCCGGACGCTCGGGGGTGGCGCCTCTCGTCTCGTCGCTCATCATCAACGCTCCCTTTCGCGCTGCCGTTGCCCGCCGTACTGCTGCTCGCCGCGGGCGGAAACGCGTCCCAGGAGGACGCGGGAGGCACGCACGTCGTGCCCAAGGTCGATCAGAAGGAGCACGATGTCCGCCGCGCCCCAGAGGATGGCCGCCAGCACCCCGTTCTGCACTATCTCCGCGAAGAGCGGGAGGACGGCCCGTGCCCCGTCGCTCGCCACGCCCAGCACCACCTCCAGCACCAGCGCAAAGATCACCATGAAGGAGACGATCTTGAAGAGCCGCGCGATGTACTGCAGGCCGATGTAGGGCTCGGTGTCTTCCGCGCGCACGGAGCCGGGCGTGGTGCGCTCGCGCTCGATGCGCGCGGCCTCGTCTTCAGCGCTTCCCTGGCGGGTCGGGACCGCGCCACGCGCCGCCGGGGCGAGGTCCGGGGTGCCCTGGCCCGCCGCGTGTGTCGTCGTCTCTTCCGTCCGCACAGCGGGCGTGCGCTGGGCGCCGCCCTCCAGATCGTCGCGATCCATCCCCCCTCCGCCCGTCATCGTTGAGATGAGCCGCCCCGCCGCCGCTCCGGCGCGAAGAGCTCCCGGTCCGTGATCCCCACCCGCCGCGCCGTCTCGGCGGCCCACCCCAGCTGCGCGACCTGCCGCTGCGTGTGCCCGTCGCTCCCCAGCGAAAAGCGGACCCCGGCCCGCAGCGCCTTCCCCAGGAGCCTGTCGTGCGGGAGACGGTAGCGGTTGGAGATCTCCAGCGCCACCCCGCTTTCCGCAAGGGCGTCGACGTAGCGGTCCTCGCGCTCGTCGGTCCACCAGGCGTCCACGTCGCTCTCCAGGTCGAACAAAGCGGGCGGCGTGAGCGTGGAATGGGCCGCGATGTGGATGGGCATGGTGCGCACCATGTCGCAAAGGTTGTCCACCATCGCGTCCATCACCTCCTGCGGCCGCCCCTTCCACGGATCGGGAAGCTCCTGCCACCAGGGGGAGCCCATGGTGCCATCGGGGAGGTAGAAGCCGTGGTTGGAGCCCACGCGGTAGTCGAAGCGGTCCATCACCTCGGCGGGGAGCTCCTTCCACATCTCGTCGCACCAGCAGAACTCGCCGGAGCGGAAGACGGGGGCGTCCTCCAGCACGTCCAGGTAGGCGCGCACGCGGGCCTCGGTGGAGAGGAAGCGCTGGGTGTTGCGGCTGGACACGTGGTCCGCGATCCCCATCTCGACGCCCAGCTCGCGCGCGCGGGCGACGACCCGCTCCAGCGGCAGGTCGCCATCGGACATGTTGGTGTGGCAGTGGAGGTCCTGCCTCCCCAGACGCTCCGCGCTCACGGGCGCCCCGCCGCCATCCGCACCCCGTAGCGGTCCTTGTACGCCTGCTCCGCCCTCTGCAGCGCGGCCCATCCCGCCTGCCCTTCCGGCCCCAGCCGCTCGCGGGGGACGCGGCGGGTGGGCCACGGCGCCATGGGTGCGTTCAGATCGCCGTGGTAGAGCGACATGGTCGCGTACACGATGTCCTCCACGGCCCGCTCCCGCGCGTCGGGCGCGATCCGGTTGAGCGCCACCACCGTGCGCAGCGCCCCGCGCGAGAAGACGTCGGCCAGAAAGGTGGAGTACTCGTCGCGGCGCTCCGCGCTCGGCGGGGCCCCGGCGCGGGACAGGAGGCCGCGCAGCGCGGGCGCATCTTCCTTGACGCCGCGCTCCACCAGCTCCGCCGCCAACGCGACCCACGCCGAGTCGCCCGGGGCGTTGAGCTGCGCGTCCAGCCGGGTGAGGAGCTGCGTGGTGGTCACGCGGTCGAGCGGGTTGGGGCGGCGCGGGACGCGGCGGGCGCTGCGGGTGAAGCGCGCCACGCTGTCCGGCTGCTCCTCGTTGAGCACCTCGGACTCGCCCACGATCATCACCGGCGTCCCCACCTGCACGTTGTGGAAGAGGCGCACCGCGTTGGCGTTGGACAGCCGGATGCACCCGTGCGACACGCGCCGCCCCAGCAGCTCCGGCTTGTCGGTGCCGTGGATGGCGAGCTCGTTCCCCAGGAAGACGGCCGCCGCGCCCAGCCCGCCCTCCTCCTTGCGGAGCGGCGAGTCCTGCGGGGGGACGGGGCGCTTGTTCTCGATGAACCACCAGTCGGGGCGGAACCAGGCGGGGTTCAGCTCCTTGTACTGCACCTGCATGGTGCCGCTGGGCGTGTGGAACTGCCACTGCCGCCCGCTGCGCGTGCTCAGGCGGAAGCCCGTTCCGGTGCCCACGGGCGCGCGCCACAGGACGCGCTCGCCGTCCATGAAGCGCAGCTCGTTCCGCTCCACGTCCACCACCACGACCTTGCGGTCGGGCACGGGAAACGTGGGCGCCGGCGGCGGGGCGGGCGGCAGCGGCGCGGGCTTGCGGCTCCCCATCGTGGAGCATGCGCCCACCAGGAGCGCGGCGCACAGGGCCAGCGGCGCACGTGCGGCGAACGATCGGTTCATCAGGCGAATCATACGGCTGCTTCTTTCTCGCGCGGAAGACAAGGTCGTGCACGAGGTTGCAACCTGTGCGCCAAGGGTAGTCTGCGGCAAGTACAGGGCCCCCGGCCCTCACCCCCGGCTCGTTACACTCGCCTGCCCCCTCTCCCGATAACAGGAGAGGGCTGCGCCCTCCTGTCATCGTGAGAGGGGGCTGGAACTGCGTGCGCTGCGCCCGTGCCCGCCGCCGCCTCGCCCCTCGCCCCACGCACCCCAATTCCGTAGGGGCAGACCTGCGTGTCTGCCCACCCTCTCCGCAACCTCAACCTCTGCCCTTTCGCACCCGAATCCCGTAGGGGCCGCCCCATGTGGCTGCCCGTGCCCGCCGTCACGCGGTCCCTATGCGCGCGACGGACACACGCCCGCTCCCCTGTCCCCTCCCGCCCCCGCCGCATACCTTCACCCACACGCCACGGACGGCGCGCGGCCGTCCATGCAGAACCAGCAGCAGGAGAGACTCCGTTGAGCGACGACGCGATGACGACCACCGCCTCCGGGCTCCAGTACACCGACGAGGCGGTGGGAAGCGGCCAGGAGGCGCACGCAGGCGATCACGTGGTGGTGCACTATACCGGCACGCTCACCGACGGCCGCAAGTTCGACAGCAGCCGCGACCGCAACAAGCCGTTCGAGTTTCCCCTCGGCGCGGGCACCGTGATCCGCGGGTGGGACGAAGGCGTGGCGGGGATGAAGGTAGGCGGCAGGCGGCGTCTGGTCATTCCGCCGCAGCTCGGGTACGGCGCGCGGGGTGCCGGCGCCGTCATTCCGCCCAACGCGACACTGGTGTTCGACGTGGAGCTGATCGGCATCCGTTAGCCGCGAGAGTCGTGGCGGATTCTGGTAAGTTTGGGCGCTGAAGTGATTTTGTCCTATCCCAAGCGATGGCGGGATGGAACTTGACACGACTCGCGGGGGTGGCAAATTCATCGGACGCGGAGGCGCGCCGGATGATGACGGCCGCCTCCGCGGGTCTATTTCTTTTCACCGCCGCGTGCACCGGGCGGGTTCGTTATCCCCATTGAAGGATTGATTATGAGTGCGGCGGCGATCTTTGTGGACGGCGGTTACTTCGACCGCGTCTCGCGCGACTGCGGCTCCCCGCGGATCGACTTCGGCAAGCTGGCCACCGAGCTGGCACGGCCCAACGACCTCCTGCGAACCTACTACTATCACTGCCTCCCTTACGTCTCGCCGGTGCCGACGCCGGAGGAGCTGGAGAGGCTGGAAGGGAAGAAGCGCTTCTTCAGCGCCCTCAACCGCCTGAACCGCTTCGAAGTGCGCGAAGGGAAGCTCGAGTACCGCGGCACCGACCGCGAGAGCGAGCGCCCCATCTTCGAGCAAAAGCGGGTGGACATCTACCTGGGGGTGGACCTGGTGCTGCTGGCCGTAAAGCAGCGCGTGTCCCGCGCCATCCTCATCACCGGCGACAGCGATTTCCTCCCGGCGATTCGCGCGGCCAAGAACGAGGGGGTGCTGATCCACCTCTTCCACGGCACCGGCCCGCAGCAGCCGCACCGCGACCTGTGGGAAGAGGCGGACGACCGCACCGTCATCACCCCCGAGCTGCTCCAGACCTTCCTCCTCGCCAGCCCCGAGGACCGCCGCCCCTACGAGCGGCAGGAGCGCACCCAGTCGTACGATCGCCCGGTCTACGATCGGCCGGACGTGCGCCGCCCCTACTCTCCGCCGCCCCGCGACGAAGATCCGGCCGCCGACGCCTGGCCGGTGCGCTCGCCGCAGGGACTCTGACCGGCAAGATGAGGTAAACGAAAGCGGCACCGGATCGTTCCGGTGCCGCTTCTTTTGGCTCCTCACACGCTATCGCGTCGGGAGACTCATCCCCACGCGCACCCTCTGCGGCCACACGCGAACGTCCTCCCACCGCGGCGCGCCGATCGCGTAGCCGGCCCCGGCGCCCAGCAGCGCCCCCACCGGCGCGCCCGCGCCCGCGGCCAGGAAGACGCCAAACCCGGGATCGTCTCCGTCGTAGCCATCCCCCAGCACCGCCCCGGCCACGACGAACCCCACCAGCGCCCCCGCCACCGCCCCTCGCAACGCGTACGCACGCCTCCGCGACGGACGCGCCATCACCTGCACCGCCTGCACGCTCGCGAGCGGGAGCGCCGCCTCGGCCACGCCCGGCCGCGCCACCACCAGCGTGTCGCCGCGCACCGCCACGAAGCGCGCCTCGCTGCGCACCCACACGCCGCCCTCCGCCGTGACCCGCATGGGCGCATCGGGCACGAGGCGGATGTCCTGCGCGACGGTGCCCTGCGCCGCCAGCCCGCCGCGCAGGCACAGTCCGATGATGATCGTGAGGATCAATCGTGTCATGGGATTCGGATCGGACGCCCGCTCATAGCTCGGCGCAGGTGAGGAAGAGGACGCCCATCAGCGCCATCGTCAGGAGCTGAAAGCGGATCGCGCGCCCGCGCAGCGTCCATCCGCGCTCCGTGAAGTGCTTGCGGCTGAGAAAAGCGTACCGTGTGACCACGGCCCACGCACTCGTCCCCGGCGCCGTCTCCGAGATGGAAACCAGCATGCTTACGAAAGCCGTCACGCCTGAGGACGCGGTCAGTATGAAGAGCAGGGCACAGGCAACGAGGTGCATGAGGACGGCGGGGTAAGCGGGGAAGCGGTCTTGCGGGAGGGATGGACGGGGCACTGTACCGGATCCGGCCATTCACCACAACGGTTTCGGTGCGGGCCGCTGACATCGTCGCGGGGGCGGGCACGGGCAGCCACGTGGGGCTGCCCCTACGGGTTCTGGTGTGAAGGGGCGGGGGGAGGTGCGGCGGCGAGGGCGGGCAGACACGCAGGTCGGCCCCCACGGGATTCGTGCGAAAAGGCGGCCGACCGAGCAGCGGCAGGCACGGGCGCGATAAATCGCGCCCCTACTCCCCCCTCTCTCGATAACAGAGGCGCCAGCCTCTCCTGTTATCGGGAGAGGGGGGCCGGGGGGGTGAGGGCCCTACCCCACCGTCTCGTACGGCTCCGCGTGCGCCGCTACGGCTTCCGGCGAGAGGCGGAACGCGTCGCGGAGACGGGCTTCGGCGGCCTCGGCGGTGGCGTCCGTGCGGGCGTGCACCTCGGCCAGGGGGGCGCCCGGGGCCAGGCGGTCGCCGACGCGGGCGAGGACGACGATGCCGACCGCGGGATCCACGGGGTCGCCCTTGCGCAGGCGCCCGGCGCCGAGCTGCAGGGCCGCCTCCGCGATGGTGCGCGCGTCCGCCTCCGCCACCCATCCGTCCGCGTCGGCGGCGACGGTGCGCACGACGGGGGCGGCGGGGAGGAGGTCGGGGCGGGCGACGACGCGCGGGTCGCCTCCCTGCGCCTCCACCAGCATCTCCATCCGCCGCGCCGCCGCTCCCGAGTCACGAAGCGCGGTGAGGGTGCGCACGGCCTCGTCGGCCGAGGATGCAAGGCCGGAGAGGAGCATCAGGTGCGTGCCGAGCTCCAGGGTGAGCGCCCACAGGTCCGCGGGGCCGCCGCCGTTGAGGGTCTCGAGCGCCTCGCGCACCTCCAGCGCGTTGCCCACGGCGCGCCCCAGCGGCTCGCGCATGGAGGAGAGGACGGCGCGCGTGCGGCGCCCGGCTCCCTCGCCGATGCGGACCAGGGCGCCGGCCAGCTCGCGCGCGGCCTCCTGCGTGGTCATGAAGGCGCCGGAGCCCCACTTCACGTCCAGCACGATGGTCCCCGCGCCGCCGGCCAGCTTCTTCGACATGATGCTGCTGGCGATCAGTGGCACCGAATCCACCGTCGCCGTGACGTCGCGCAGCGAGTACAGCGCGCCGTCAGCGGGGACGAGGGCGGGGCTCTGGCCCACGAGCGCGCACCCGATCCGCCGCACCTGGGCGCTCATCTCCTCCAGCCCGAGCTCCGTGCGGAAGCCGGCGATCGACTCCAGCTTGTCCAGCGTGCCGCCCGTGTGCCCCAGCCCGCGCCCCGACATCTTCACGAAGGCCGCGCCCGCCTCCGCCATCAGCGGCACCAGGACGAGCGACGTCTTGTCGCCCACGCCGCCGGTGCTGTGCTTGTCGACGGTGGGGCGGTCGAGGTCCGCCCACTCTAGCGTGGCGCCGGTGTCGACCATCGCCTGGGTCATCGCCAGCGTCTCGCCCTCCGTCATCCCGCGCCAGCAGACGGCCATCAGCCACGCCGCCACCTGGTAGTCGGCGATCGACCTGTCCAGGTAGCCGGCCAGGAGCGCGCGGATCTCGTCGGGGGAGAGCTCGCCGCCGTTCTTCTTCCGCTCGATCAGCGGCACCGCCCCACTGCTCACGCATCCTCCGCGAGCGCGGGGAGATCCGACCCGTCGAATGCGCCGGGGAGGAGGGCCCCGACCGTGGTCATGCGCACGCCTCCCGGGTCGTTGGGCCCGGCCGGCGTCACCAGCACCATCTCGGGGCCGAACTCGTACAGCACCTGGCGGCATGCTCCGCACGGCGCGCAGGCGAGGTCGTCCTGCGGGCCCACCACCGCGATGGCGCGGAAGGTGGTTCGCCCCTCGGAGACGGCCTTGAAGATCGCGGTGCGCTCGGCGCAGTTGGTGAGGCCGTACGAGGCGTTCTCCACGTTGCACCCGGTGAAGACGGTGCCGTCGTCGGCCAGCAGCGCGGCGCCCACCGGAAAGCGGCTGTACGGCACGTATGCGAAGCCGCGGGCGCTTCGTGCGCTCTCCATCAGCGCCTGCGCCTGCGGCTCGTCCAGCGCCGGGTTCTCGGTCGGATTGGTCAACGTCGTTCGCTCCGAAGGGTTTGCGGCTTGGAGTTGCAAGCGCCGCGCCGCATAGCACAAGGCCCGCTTCCACGAGCGTGGGAGCGGGCCGGGCATCGTAACGACAGCCTCACACAGAGTATCTCCGTGTGAGGCGCGGTTCAGCGGTTCGCGACGGCGACGGTGCTGTCGCTGCGGCCCAGCATCCGCCGCACCCCCGTCCAGGCGCGCACCAGCGATGAGGAGCGGTCCAGCCGCGCCTCCGCGATGCGGCGCGATCCCGTGCTGGCGTGGATGAAGCGCCCGCCGCCGATGTACACCCCCACGTGCGTCGTGCGCCCGCCGTACCCGAAGGTGAGGATGTCGCCCGGCAGCATGCGGCTCACGTCGCGCGGGATCGACTGGCCCACGCGAGCCTGCTCGGCCGCGGTGCGGGGGAGGCGCACGTTCAGGCCGCGCATCAGGTATTGCATGAAGCCGCTGCAGTCGAAGCCGCGGTCGGGCGAGGTGCCGCCCAGCACGTACCGCACCCCCAGCTGCCGCCGGGCCAGCGCCACCACCGAGTCGCGCTTCGCATCCGCCTCGCCGCGCGGGGCATTCTCGCCGCGCAGGAACTCACGCAGCCTGGGGAAGCTCTCCTGCGCCGGTGCGGCGCCGGGAAGGGCCAGCACGAGACCCAGGGCAATGGCGAATAGTGCGCTGCCGCGGCTTGGAAGCAAGGCTGATGTGGGGGAACGCGGGTGAAAGCGGATCGGCGCGGGGACCATCCCACCGGGTGGCATCCCCCCTGTCAGGGGAATGGCCGCGGCGGCGCCGAAGCGGAATCGATCGGGGTGTGAAGGGGGGCATGATACCCCCGCCGACCCGCCTCGTCAACCACCTCGTGCGCCGCCGATTCGGCTCTCAGACACTAAGCCGATGCACTACAACGGCTTGCGGAAATCGATGCATTCGGCGGTTTCCACCCCGCGCCGGCCGCTGATGGACAACGCGGGCGGCCCGCCCCATGTTGCGGAAGACCATCCCCGCCAATCCCGACGCATCCGCCATGAGCCGCCTCTTCCGCACAGCCGTACCCCTGCTGGCGCTCGCCGCGCTGGCCTGCGCCGCCGCCGCGCCCGCCGCGGGACGCCCGGCTCCGAGCGCCGTCAGCGGCGATACGACCGCGCTGCGCCGCACGCTGGAGGGCGTGATGCGCGGCTACGCGGGGGTGGCGGGGGTCAGCGTCGCAAACCTCAGGACGGGCGAGACGCTCTCCATCCGCGGCGGGGAGACGTACCCGTCCGCGTCGCTGATCAAGGTGGCGATCCTGGTGGCGCTGCTGGACGAGGTCAGCAAGGGATCGATCCGGCTGGACGAGCGCATCGGGATGATCGCGCGCGACCGGGTGGGTGGCTCCGGCGTGCTGCAGTACATGGCGTCCGGCCTCAACCTCACGGTCGAGGACGCGGCGTGGCTGATGATCACCCTCTCCGACAACACCGCCACCAACCTCCTCCTGGACCGCCTCAACATCCGCACGGTGTGGAGCAAGATGGAGGCGCTGGGCCTGCCGCACACCAAGATCCACTCGAAGACCTTTCTCCGCGCCACCTCGGTGGCCATGGACAGCTCGGTGAAGTACGGCCTGGGCGTCACCACGCCGGACGAGACGACGCGCCTCTTCACCCTGCTGCACCAGGGCCGCGCGGTGTCCCCCGCGATGGACTCGCTGGCGCTGCGGATGCTGCGCGCCAACCAGGACCCCAGCAAGCTGCAGCGCTGGCTCCCCGAGGACCTCGTCGCCGCCCACAAGACGGGCGAAGTGGACCAGGCGCGCAGCGACTGCGGCATCCTGTACGGCGCCGAGGCCCCGGTGGCGGTCTGCGTGATGACGCGCGAAAACCAGGACAAATCGTACATGCCGGACAATCCCGCCAACCTCCTGATCGCGCGCATCGGCCGCGAGGTGTTCCGGCACTACAACCCGGCCGCGCCGCTTCCCCCGTTGCCGCGCTGACCCAGGACGCCGCCGCGCCCGCACCGGCTCCGGAGCCCGCGCCGCGGCGGAGGCGCATGCGCATCACCCTGCGCCGCGCCACCATCGGCGTGGCGCTGGCGGAGGTCGCGCTGCTGCTGGGGCTCGTCGTCTACCTGGCCGCGACCGAGAAGACGCTGCTGGTGAGGGTGGCGACGCGCGAGGAGCTGAAGCCGGCGGCCACCGCCGCGCGGCTGGTGATCCCGGTGGCGGGGGTGCGGGAGCACGACCTGGCCGACAGCTACGGCGCGGGGCGCTCCGGCGGGCGCAAGCACAAGGGCGTGGACATCTTTGCGCCGGACGGCACGCCGGTGCTGGCGGCGTCGGGCGGGGTGATCGTGAAGCGGGCCTCGAACGCGCTGGGCGGGACCTCGCTCTACCACCGCGACGCGGACGGGCGCACCATCTACTACTACGCGCACCTCCAGCGCTACCGAGCCGGCCTCAAGGAGGGCGACCTGGTGCGCGCCGGAGACGTCATCGGGTACGTGGGGCACACCGGCAACGCGCCCCCCGGAAACCCGCACCTGCACTTTGCCGTCTACACCGTATCCGACCCGAACCGCTGGTGGCGGGGAAGGGACCTGAACCCGTATCCCCTGCTCGTGAAGCCGTGAGCCCGCTCCGCATCCAACCGCTCCGCACGCGATGCCGCTCGTAGCCGTCTGGCTGACCACGTTCGCCGTCTGCGTGCTGGGCTCGCTCGTCCCCTTCGTCAACACGGAGATCTACCTGCTCTCCGCGGTGGCGCTCTCACCGAAGTCGTACGTGCTGCCGCTGGTGATCGCGGCCACGCTGGGGCAGACGGTGGGGAAGATCGCGATGTACTACGTGGGGCTCGGCGTGCTGAAGCTCCCCGCCGGCCGCGTGCAGCGCGGGCTGGAGGCGACCCAGGCGAAGCTGGAGGCGCGGCCGATGTGGGGGAAGCTGGTCTTCTTCTGCAGCTCGCTGGTGGGCCTGCCGCCGCTGTACGTGATGGCGCTCGCGGCGGGCGCGGTGCGGATGAACATCGCCTTCTTCGTGGTGGCGTGCCTGGTGGGGCGCTTCATCCACTTCGCGGTGGTGGCGATGGTCCCCGACCTGTGGAGCCAGATCTTCGGCTGAGTCGGTTGCGCGCGCGGGCGGCTGCGTACAGCTTGAAGGCGGCACCCGAAAATGGAGGGACCGATGATCGCGAAGCACGTCCGCTACCACGAAGCGAACATCCTCAACCCCGAAGCGGGGAACCACGTCGTCACCAGCGACCCGCGCGAGGTGAAGGCGGCCAAGCGGGCGGCGCAGCGCTCGTGGGCGGAGTTCCCGTACTACGGCCACCGCTACGGCACGCGTGGCCGCCAGTTTTCGCTGAGCGACAGCGGCTGGCTCGCCACCCTGGTCGACCTGACGCCGGACGTGGCGATCGAGCAGGTGAAGTGGCTGGGCGGCGTCCTCGCCTCGCGCGGGATGCCGCAGTGGATGCTGGAGCGCCACCTGGGCATCCTCCACGAGGAGCTTTCGGCCGCGCTCCCGGAGTCGGCGGGGCGCTACACGATCCTCCTGCTCTGCGCCCGCGAGCTGCGCTCCATGCGCGAGGCGCACTTCCCCCCGGCCCGCTTCCAGGCCCTCACCGACGCATTCGACGCGGCGGTCGGCGAGCCATGGAACCGCCGGCTGCGCGGGATGGGCGGCCTCCTGGTGGCCGCCGTGGCGGACGAACGCTCCGGCATCGAGTACGCCGTCCCCTCGCTCACCGAGTGGGTGTGCGACGCGAGCCGCTTCCCGCCCGAGTGGATCGCGGCCGTCGAGCACACGCTGGCGCGCGCCCGCGGCTGAACAGCATCACACAGAGAGCACGGAGGAAAACGGAAAGGCGCTGAGAAAAGCCTTTCCGTTTTGCTTTCCGTCCCCCTCTGTGGCTCTGTGTGAGGCGCTTTTCTTGAGGTGTCGACGCTCATGACCGATTCCGCGAACCCGCTCGGCCACGGCTGGGGCCTCACGGTAGCCGAAGCGCGCGAGCTGCAGCTCGACCTGCGCGAGCGCATCGTGCTGCGCGCCCCGCCGGACTTCCGCCCGCGCACCATCGCCGGCGCGGACGTGTCGATGGAGAAGTTCGCGAAGCGCGGCTACGCGGGTATCGTGACGCTGGACGCCGCCACGCTCGAAACATTGGAGGAAGCGAGCTGCGCCGCCACGCTGCAGATGCCGTACATCCCGGGCTACCTCTCCTTCCGCGAGCTTCCCCCGCTCGACGACGCGTTCCGCAAGCTGCGGACGAAGCCGGATGTCGTGATCTTCGATGGGCAGGGGCTCGCGCACCCGCGCCGCTTCGGCATCGCCTGCCACGGCGGGCTGCTGTGGGACGTCCCCACCATCGGCTGCGCGAAATCGATCCTGGTGGGCGAGCACGACGAGCCGGGGTGGGCGCGCGGATCCACCGCCCCGCTCGTGCACCAGGGCGAGACCGTCGGCGTGGCCCTGCGCACGCGCGACGGCGTCAAGCCCGTGTACGTCTCCCCCGGCCACCTCATGGACATCGAGACGGCCGTTCGCGTCGTCCTCTCCGTCTCCCCCAAGTACCGCGAGCCGGAGACCACCCGCCGCAGCCATCGTTTGGTCAACGCGATAAGGCGGGGGGACAAGGGGTAGGCAGGGCAGGGCCGGCGCCCGCACCGCCGGGGGATAAATCCCCCGGCTGGAACTACGCGAAGACCGCTGAAGCGGTCTGGCATGGGCGCAGTTTGCGGTGCGCGCCCGTACGGGCATCGCGCAACGCACACGGTGTTGTCCCCCGCCCTCGCCCTGCGCCCCCGCGGGCGGGGGAGGCGGCCGGGGGGAGGGGGCCCGCCGCACTCACGCACTAATGCACTCCCTTCCGCCCCCCCGCCCCCGCGCAATATCCTTCCCGGCACCCTTCCTGCCGCAGCTCCGGTCAGAATCCGCCGGCCCGGCGCGTTCCACCCCGACAATTCAGAGCCCGTAGCCATCTTGCCTCCGATGTACGACGAGGAAGAGCCGTTGAATCCCACGAAGCTCTTCCTGGAGCACTACGACGGGCTGTACCGCTACCTGGTGCGCCTGACCGGCGACCCGGACCTGGCGGCGGACGCGGCGCAGGAAGCGTTCGTACGCCTGGTGGAGCGGCCGCCGCAGGACCGCCACGTGCGGGCCTGGCTGTACGCGGTGGCCACCAACGTGGTACGCGACACCGCCCGCGCCCGTGCGCGCTGGCTCACGCTGCTCCGCGCGACGCCCGAGAGGGCGCCCGTGGGCGACATGGGCCCCGCGCCGGACGCGGCTACCGAGAGTGAGGAACGGCGGCGCCTGGTGAGGGCCGCGCTGGACCGCCTTTCGTGGAAGGAGCGCACCGTGCTGCTGATGCGCGAGGAAGGCTTCGCGCATCACGAGATCGCAGACGCGGTGGGGACCACCACCGGGTCGGTGGGAACCATGCTGGCACGGGCGCTCAAGAAACTTTCCGCGGAGCTCTCTCCCTCAACCGAGAGCCTTCGATGAGCTTTGTGATCGGTCCGCGCACCCATCTGGGTGAGACGGACCTGCTTCGATACCTGGACCGGCAGCTCGACCGCGACGCGCTTCGGCACGCGCGGCACCACCTGGGGCAGTGCGCCGCCTGCTCCGCCCAGCTCGCCGAGCTGGAGCGGCGCTCCGCCACCGTCAGCGCGCTGATCGGCGAGCTGCCGGTGCAGCTCCCCGACTCCGGAAAGCGGGCCGTGGCGCTGGCCGCCATGGACCGCGCCCGCCTGCGCAGCTCGGCCACCGGCCCGCTCAGCGGCAGGGTGCTGCTGCGCGCGGCCGCCCTCTTCATGCTCGGGCTGCTGGGGGCGATGACGACGCAGCCCGGCCGCGCCTGGGTCTCCGACCGCGTGGAGGCGGTGGCGGGCGACAAGCCGGGACCGCTGCTGGCGGGCGTCCTGCGCATGCTGGATGGCGACGAGCCGCCCCCGCCGGTGGCCGCCGCCGCCCCGCCGGCCGTGGAGGCCGTACGCACCCAGCGCCCGGACGCCACGCCGCGGCAGCGCGTGCAGGTGCAGCCCCGCAGGACCGTAGCGCCGGGGGCCACCGCGCCGGTGAAGTTCACCCCCGACGGTCCGGAGGTGACGATCCGCTTCGAGACGCTGCAGCGCGGCGGCACGGCCACGGTCTGGCTGCGCGACGTGGAGGATGCCACCGCGCAGGTCACCAGCGGGCATCGCGGCGAGCGGATCGTGGCGGTGGAGGGCGGCGTCCGCGTGCGGAACCGCCCGAGCTCCCGCGCGCACTACATGCTCACCATCCCCGTGTATTTCCGCTCGCTGCGCGTGCAGGTGGGCGACGGGCCTGAGTCGGTGATCGGTATTTCCAAGTCCAAGACCGACTGGATCTGGACGATCCCCCTGCAGGCGACCGCCGAGCCATCCTCCGCGGACAAAGAGCAGAACTAGCCACGCATGCAAAATCCCCCTCCCCCGGGCAGTATCGGGGGAGGGGGATGCGTCGCGGAGCGACGCTGGGGGTGGGGCCCCCTACCGGTTGCGCGCGCTACTCATCCGCAGCTTGTACGCGCCGACGCCGCCCGCGCCCAGAGAGCTGGCGCGCACCACGTAGTCGCCGTCCTCCGGGAGGGTGACTTCCAGGTGCGAGTTGGTGCCGTCCGGGCCGTCGTCGTTGCTGGAGATCTCCTCGAAGCGGCCGTTCACCAGCCGCCCCACCGCCACCACCGTGTCGAACGCGTCGGACGACAGGGTGAAGGTCACCGGCTCGTCCTTGCGGCCGCGGAAGCTCCAGTAGTCGTACAGCGCTCCGTCGTCGGCCTCGGCGTCGCCGTCCTCCAGCGCGCCCTCTGCGTCCGTCTCGGGGCGCAGCGCCTGCGGGGTGGCGGGGCGGCTCGCCGGGCGCTCGGTAACCATCAGCGTGTACGGCCCGGTGGCGCTCCCCACCGAGTTGGCGCGCAGCACGTACTCGCCCTCCTCGTCCAGCGTCACCCGCATCCGCGAGTTGGTGCCCTCCCCCGCGCCGTCGTCGTCCGTGGACTTGGAGACGAACTCGCCGCCCGTCATCCGCCCCAGGTTCAGAAAGGTGTCGAACGAGTCGGACTTCATCTCGATCGACAGGCGCTGTCCGGGGCGGCCGGTGAGGATGTAGCTGTCGTAGAAGGTGTCGTCGTCCTCCAGGATCGCGTCGGTCTCGGAGAGCGAGCCCGTCACCGTCTCGCCGACGCGGATGGGGCGCGGCGCGCCGGTGGAGACGCGCGGCGCGTCCGCCAGGCTGAGCGTGAAGGCGCCCGTCTTCTCCGGGTCCAGCGACTGCGCTACCAGCAGGTAGGTGCCGGCGTCCTTGGGGGTGAAGCGGATGCGCGCGTCGGTGTCGCCGCCGTGATCGTCGTCTTCCTTGAGGACGTCGGTGATGCCGCCCACGTTGCGCGCCACGCGCAGGTACGCGTCGAAATCCTTGGAGCGCATGACGATGACGTACGGGCGCCCCGCGGCGGCCTCGAAGCGGTACACCTTGAAGCGGCCCCGCTCGGTGGGGGTGGGATCGGACTCGGAGAGCGTCCCGTTGACCGTCTGCCCCGGGCGGATGGCGGGGTGATTGGCCTGCGCCACGGCGGGAGCCGCCGCGCCCGCCAGGAGGAGCGCCGCCACGGCGCCACGTCGAATCGCGTTCATCGTCTTCTCGTTCCGGGGGAAGTGGGTGGCGGCCTTGGGAGCCGCCGGTCGGGAAAGGATCACAGCCGCTCGACGATCAGGGTGTACGCCCCCGTTTCGCCGCCGCCGAGGGTGTTCGCGCGGATCACGTACGTGCCGGTGCGCGGAAGGGTGATCTCGATCTTCGCGTCGGTGCCGCCGCCCTCGTCGTCGTCGGTCTGGATCGACTCGAAGGCCTCCCCCGTCCCCTGGCCGATGGAGAGGAAGGCGTCGAAGTCCGGCGAGCGCATGGTGATGCGCAGCTTCTCGCCCGCGCGGCCCTCGTACACGAAGGCGTCGTAGTAGGAGTCGTCGTCCGCCTGCGCGTCGCTGTCGGAGAGCTGGCCGCTGACGGTCTGGCCCGCGCGGATCGCCTGTGGCCGCGGGGCCGGCGGCGGCGTGAAGGGGCGCAGGGCGATGGTGTACGCGCCCGTCTCGCCGCCCTCCACGGAGTTGGCGCGGATGACGTACTGGCCGTCCTCCGGCAGGGTCAGGCGCACGCGCGCATCGTTTCCGCCCGCGCCGTCGTCGTCCGATTCCAGGACGTTCAGCTCGGTGCCGTTGAGCTGCCCCACCGACAGGTGCGAGTCGAAGGCGGTGGAGCGCATCACCACTTCCACCCGATCGCCGCGGCGGCCGGTGAAGCTGAAGTGGTCGAAGTACGATCCGTCGCCCATCTTGGGGTCGGATGCCGCCAGCGCTCCGCTCACCGTCTGCCCCATGCGGATCGGCGCGGCGACGGCTGCCGGGGTGCTCTCGTCCTCGTCGTCCTCCTCCTCGCCCCCCGCTTCGGCCATCAGGGTGTACGCGCCCGTCTCCCCCGCGCCGAGCGAGTTGGCGCGGACGACGTAGTCCCCAGCTTCCGAAAAGGTGATGGTGACGCGCGCATCGGTGCCGCCGGCCCCGTCGTCGTCGCTCTCGATCTGGTCGAACTCGCCGCCCTCCATGCGCCCGACCGCCAGGTAGGCGTCGAACGCGGAGGAGCGCAGGGTAAAGGTCACGCGCTCACCCTGGCGGGCGCGAAAGGTGTAGAGGTCGTAGTGCGAGTCGTCGTCCGCCTTGGGGTCGGTGGCGGAGAGCTCTCCGCGCACCGTCTGCCCGACGCGGATGGGGACCTGGGCGTGCAGCGGAAGCGCGAAGGCCAGGACGGCCCCTGCTGCCAGCAACGAAGTTCTGAGCATCGCGATCGGGATGTGGTGGTGAGCTCGGGCGGTGCGGAGGTGCCCGGTGAGGAGGGTGCGCCGTCGCCAATCTAGCGTGCGGCGTAAGAAAGAAAAGGCTTCTCTCCGGCGGTTGCAGGGGTGGAGGCACGATGACGGCTGATGCAGGATCGTTCGCCGCCAATGTTCGGTGCTCACGGCGGGGTGCGGGAGCAATGGCGGGCACGGGCAGCCACGTGGGGCGGCCCCTACGGGGGGGCGTGGCAGGATGCACGACGCCCCGGACGGCGGAGGCTGTCCGGGGCGTGGTGGATGTGCGGGTGATGCGGGCTAGGCGATCATCAGCATGGGGTCTTCGAGGTAGCTCTTGAAGGTGCGGAGGAACTCCGCGCCGGTGGCCCCGTCGATGACGCGGTGGTCGCAGGTGAGGGTGACGCGCATCCGCGGGCGGATCTGCATCTCGCCGTCGACCGCCACCACCTTGTCCACCGAGGCGCCGATGGCCAGGATCGCGGCCTCCGGCGGGTTGAGCACTGCGGTGAACTCCTCGATCCCGAACATCCCCAGGTTGCTGATGGAAAAGGTGGAGCCGGTGTACTCCTCCGGCTTCAGCTTCTTCTCGCGGGCGCGCCCGGCAAGCTCCTTCACCTCTCGGCTGATCTCCGTCACGCCCTTGCGGTCCGCGTCAAAGATCACGGGGGTGATGAGCCCCTCCTCCACCGCCACCGCCACGCCGATGTTGACGCGGTCGTTCATGCGGATGGTGTCGCCCTGCCACGACGCGTTGACCCACGGGTGCCTGCGCAGCGCCCCGGCGACCGCGCGGATCACCAGGTCGTTCGGCGAGACCTTGACCCCGTCGGCGGCGAAGCGCTCGTTGATGCGCGCCCTCATCTTCACCGCCTCGCCCATGTCGATCTCGACGGTGAGGTAGAAGTGCGGGACGGGGCCGCTGGACATGGAAAGGCGCTTGGCGATGGCCTTCCGCATCTGCGACACCGGCACGTCGCGCCCGCCCGCCGCCTGCGGAGCCGGAGCGGCCGCCTGGGGCTGCGGCGCGGGAGCCGCGGCCTGCGGCTGTGCGGGCTGCTGCTGCGCACCGCCCGCCTGCATCGCCGCCTCCACGTCGCGCCGGACGATGCGGCCGCCGGGCCCGCTGCCGCGCATCGAGCCGACGTCCACCCCCGCGTCGGCCGCCATGCGCCGGGCCAGCGGCGACGCCTTCACCCGCCCATCGCCGCCCGCGGGCGCGGCGCTCTCGGCCTCCGCGGCGGGAGCTGCTGGCTGAGCCGGAGCCTCTTCCGCCTGCTGAGGCGCGGGCTCTGGAGCGGCCGGCGCGGGCGCGGCGGCTTCGGGAGCCTTGGCGGGTGCCGCCGGCGCATCGCCGCCGCCGGTGAGGGCAGAGACGTCCTCGTCCGCCGCGCCGATGACGGCGATCACCACGCCGACGTTGGCTGTGTCGCCGTCGCCGATCATGCGCTTGCGCAGGACGCCGGAGCCGCGCGCCACCAGCTCCATCGTGGCCTTGTCGGTCTCGACCTCGGCGAGGACGTCGCCTTCCTTGACCTCGTCGCCCTCGTTCTTGAGCCAGGTGCTGATCCGCCCCTCCTCCATCGTGGGGGAGAGGGCTTCCATGTAGACTTTCGTGGCCATTGCGAGCTTCCGTTGATAAGTGCCTAGTGCCCAGTGCCAAGTGCCTAGTAGATGCGCCCGAGGTTACTAGGCACTTGGCACTGGGCACTTGGAACTTCTTTATCTGTACAGCACCCGGTTCACCTTCTCCACCACCATCTCCGCGCTCGGCTTGGCGGCGCGCTCCATCGCCTTGGCGTACGGCATCGGCACGTCGGCCTGCGTCACGCGGAGGATGGGGGCGTCCAGCTCGTCGAAGGCCTCTTCCTGGATTAGCGCGGCCACCGTGGTCGTGATGCCGCCGAACGGCCACCCTTCCTCCAGCAGCACCACGCGGTTCGTCTTGGCGACGGTGCGCATGATCGACTCGGTGTCCAGCGGGCGCAGCGAGCGGAGGTCCAGCACGTCGGCCTGGATGCCATCCTTTTCGAGCTGCGCGGCCGCCTGGAGCGCCACGTGGATCATCTTGCCGTGCGTGATGATGGAGACGTCGCTCCCCTCGCGCTTCAGGTCCGCCACGCCCAGCGGGATGATGAAGTCGTCATCCTCGGGCACCTCGCCCTTGATGTTGTACAGCATCTCCCCCTCGAAGACGCACACCGGGTCGTCGTCGCGGATGGCGGCCTTGAGCAGCCCCTTGGCGTCCGCCGGGGTGCCGGGCACCACCACCTTGACCCCCGGATAGTGCGCCACCTGCGACTCCAGCGCCTGCGAGTGCTGCGCGCCCAGCTGCAGCGCCGCGCCGCTCGGCCCGCGGAAGGTGATGGGGATGTTGAACTGGCCGCCGCTCATGCTGCGCATCTTGCTGGCGGCGTTAAAGATCTGGTCGAACGCCAGGATCGCGAAGTTCCACGTCATGAACTCGATCACCGGCCTGATCCCCGTCATCGCCGCGCCCACCCCCAGCCCCGCGAACCCGAGCTCCGTGATCGGCGTATCCACCACGCGCAGCTCCCCGAACTGCTCCAGCAACCCCTTCGATACCTTGTAAGCGCCGTTGTACACCCCGACTTCCTCGCCCATGAGGAAGACGTCAGGGTCGCGCTGCATCTCTTCAGCGAGCGCCTGGTTGAGCGCTTCGCGGTAAGTAATTACTGCCATTCGTTCATCTTCAGTTAGAGTGCCTAGTGCCCAGTGCCTAGTGCCTAGTAACTGCGGTCCAGCGATTTGCGTAGCGCGACAAGGATGCGCGTCACTTCGTTGCACGCTTCGATCAGTGCCGCGGCTTCCTCAGGGTGCAAATATCCGAGTTCTGCCGCCAGGTACAGCTGACTCCGGACCTCGCCCGCCGATCCTCGGGCGAACGTCAGAAAGCGCGCGAACTCGGGACGACTATTCCGGTCGAATCCCTCCGCGATGTTCGACATCACGGACACCGCAGCCCGCTGTATCTGGTCACGCAGGCCGAAGTCCTTCGCGAACTGCCCCTTGGCCGTGGCTCGGTAAACCCGCACACACAACGCCTTAGCCTTCTGCCACGCGATCAGCTCCTCGAAGCGCGAGACTTTCATCCGCGCACACTAGGCACTTGGCACTAGGCACTTGGCACTGCAGTTCACCGATTCCTCATGT
>DASVTZ010000210.1 GCA_036387335.1 Longimicrobium sp. | reverse complement strand
CGCCTCGCGCGTGGGCACCTCGTCCAGGAAAACGACGCCGCCCGCCATCACCAGCGGCGGAAGCAGGCCCAGCAGCGGCTGCACTAGCGACAGGTCGCCCGCGCGCAGGGCGAGCGTGAGGAAGATCGTGCCCAGCACCTCGGGAACCAGCACCATCCCCGCCGCGCGCCAGTAGGCCGGCGACAGCTCCGGCCACACGCCCAACGCCGCCACGAGCCCCAGCAGCAGCATCCCCGCCACCAGCCGCGCCGACACCGTGGTCACGATGGCGCCGCCGTGCCCCACGGCCCGCTTCAGCGAGAAGCTCGTCCCCGCCGAGCAGCACGCGGACATCAGGGCGAGGAAGACCCACATCCCCATCATCGCGATGCCGTCCGGGAAAAGACAATCTCACGCAGAGACGCAGAGACGCAGGAGAGAACTCCGCGCCCGCTCCCGCGTCTCTGCGCCTCTGCGTGAGACTTGCTGTTGGGCCGGATCACGGCAGCGTGGGGGGAGCGGGAGCGTCCAGGGCGGTGCCGTAGAAGGCGAGGAAGCTCTTCACCAGGAGCTCGGGGGACTCCTCCGGCGGGAGCGGCGCGTGCGCCCACACGTGGTGGATGGCGCCGAGAACGTAGTGCAGGCGCCGCGCCGATTCGTCCGCGGGGAGGTCGCGGCGCGTGGCGGCGAGGGCGGCGCGGAAAGTCTCGAGGAAAGGCGCCTGGTGGAGACGGTACTGCTCCCACACGCGCGGGTCCGTGTCGGCGCGCAGGCGGCTGGCGAGGCGGGCGAAATGCGGGTGCCGGAAGCAGAGCTCCAGCGCCGGCACCGCGAGCGCGTACAGCACGCCGGACGCGGTGCGCGGCGCGCGCTCCTCCAGCAGGCGCAGGCGCACGGCGTTCAGCGGCTCCAGGCGCCGCGCCAGCAGCGCCTCGATCAGCGCCTCGCGCGAGCCGAAGTAGTAGTTGATGGCGGCAACGTTCGCCCCCGCCGCCGCCGTGATGGCGCGCACGGAGGTCTCCGCGACGCCGTTCTCGGCGAAGAGCCGCTCCGCCGCGTCCAGGAGCGCCTCGCGCGCGCTCTTTCGCGCCTCGCCGCTCATGCCTCGGCGGCCAGCGGCGGGCCGGCAGCCTCGCGCATGGCGTCGCGCGGACGGGCGCGGGTGGTCGCGTGCACCAGGAGCGTCGCCACACCCATCGTGCCAACCGTGAGGGCGAGGGAGCGCGGCGAGTGGTCGTAGAAGGTGCCCACCACGTACCCCGATAGCGCCCCGCCCACCGTCTGCAGCGAGCCGATGATGGACGACGACACACCCGCGAGGCGGCCGTGCGGCGCCATGGCGGCGGCGGTGGCGTTGGGCTGCACCAGGCCCATCCCCAGCATGTACAGCATCATCGGCCCCAGCACCCCCGGCAGGCCGCCCAGCCCCAGCGCCGCCAGCGCCGAGATCGTCACCGCCGCCGCGAACACCAGCAGCACGCCGATTCGCAGGAGCCGCGCGGACTCCATCCGCTTCACCAGGATGCGGTTGAGCGTGGCGCCCGCCAGCAGCGCCCCCGCCGGCAGGGCGAAGAGGAGGCCGAAGAGCTCGCGCGGGACCCCGAACGCGTCGATGAGCACGAACGGCGAGCCGCTGATGTACGCGAACATCCCCGCGTACGAGAAGCAGACGGTCAGCACGTTGCGCAGGCTGGCGGCGTGCGTCAGCACCGCGCGGTAGCTCTCCAGCAGCGCGGGCGGCCGCTCCGCGTGCGGCCTGCGCGTCTCGGGAAGGAGCCGCCAGCCCACCATCCACAGGAGGAGGCCCGCGGCGGCGAGTGCCAGGAAGATCGACCGCCAGCCGGAGAACGCCAGGATGTAGCCGCCCACCGTGGGCGCCACCAGCGGCGCCACGATCATCACCTGCGTGATCTGCGACAGCACTCCGGACGCGTCCCGCTCCTCGAAGGTGTCGCGGACGATGGCGCGCGCCAGGATCGGCCCGACGCTCGCGCCCAGCCCCTGCACGAACCGCCCGGCCACCAGCAGCGCCAGCGATGGGCTGGCGGAGCACGCGAGCCCCGCCGCCACGAAGAGCGCCAGCCCCGACAGCAGCACCGGCTTCCGCCCCACCCGGTCCGACAGCGGCCCGCAGACGAGCTGCCCAACAGCGAATCCGACCAGGAAGAGGCTGAGCGTGAGCTGCGTCGATCCCACGTCCGCGCCGAACACCCGCTGGAGCTGCGGCATCGCCGGCAGGCTCATGTCGATGGAGAGCGCCGTGATCCCCGTCAGCCCCGCCAGCATCGCCACCAGCGGCCCGCGCCCGATCCGTCCCGAAAGTACGACCGACATCCAATCACCTCGATCAAACAAGCGTTTTAAACAGATGCTCGATGATCGCGGGATTGCGTGCCGGTGTCAACCGCGCTACAAACCATTTCGCCCCGCCGCGTGTCCAATCGGGTGAGGGCCGCCCGCCGCCGGCACCGCTTTCCGCCAACATCTCACCCCGGGACCGTCTCATGCGCCGAACCGCCCTTGCCGCCGCGGCAACGCTCGCCCTCGCGGCCCCGCTCCACGCGCAGGCGAACCCCGGCCTCCGCGTGGAGCCCTGCGAGGTGCCGGGCGCGGGGGCGGCGCGCTGCGGAACGCTGCAGGTGTGGGAGAACCGGGCGGCGCGCAGCGGGCGCAAGATCCCCATCCGCTTCATCGTCCTTCCCGCGACCGGCACGGCATCCAGGGACCCCATCGTGCCCATCGCGGGCGGGCCGGGACAGGCGACCACGGACGGGGCCGCGGGTTTGGCCGAGGAGCTGAAGGAGCTGAGGGACACGCGCGACATCCTCCTGGTGGACGCACGCGGCACCGGCGGCTCCAACCTGCTCCGATGCTCCCTCTACGGACCCACGCTGGCCGAGTACCTGGGCGACTTCTACCCCGCCGAGCGCGTCCGCCGCTGCGCCGCGGAGTGGAGCGGGAAGGCGGACCTGAGCGCGTACACCACCGACAACATGGCGGAGGACCTGGACGAGCTGCGGGCGGCGCTGGGGTACGAGCGGCTGAACCTGTACGGCACCTCGTACGGCACGCGCGCCGCGCTCGTCTACATGCGCAGGTACCCGCAGGGCGTGCGCACCAGCATCCTGCACGGCGTGGTGCCCACGGGCGTGCGGATGCCGAGCCGCACCGCGCCCGACGCGCAGCGCGCCATCGAAGGCGTACTCGGCGAGTGCGAGCGCGAGCCGGCGTGCAACGCGGCCTACCCCGGTCTCAGGGACAAGCTGCGCGCCGTGGTGGAGCGGCTCGCCCGCGAACCCGTCGAGGTCACCGTCATCGACCCCAAGAGCGGCGAGCCGGCGAGGCTGACGCTCACCCGCAACCTCTTCGCCGAGGGGCTGCGCTACATGACGTACGGCGCCAGCGCGGCGTCGCTGGTACCGGCCGTGATCCACCAGGCCAGCCGCGGCGACTTCGGGCCCGCGGCGGAGCAGGCGCTCTTCGGCCGCCGCTTCATCGTGGACGAGGGCAGCCACGGCCTCTACCTCTCCGTCACCTGCGCGGAGGACGTACCGTTCTTCGAGGAGGCGGCAGCGGCGACGGAGGCGCAGGCGAGCTACCTGGGCGACTACCGCGTCAGGAACCAGAAGGCGGCGTGCGCGGCGTG
Organism: Longimicrobium sp.; assembly: GCA_036387335.1. NCBI lineage: Bacteria > Pseudomonadati > Gemmatimonadota > Longimicrobiia > Longimicrobiales > Longimicrobiaceae > Longimicrobium > Longimicrobium sp. The sequence goes on along the minus strand of DASVTZ010000210.1, from coordinate 37,427 downwards.
GCCGGTGCGGCCCGTGGAGCGCACCTTCCTGGAACCGGTGCGCTCCGATGCGCCCGTCCTGGCGCTGACCGGCCAGTGGGACCCGGCCACCCCGCCCGCGCAGGGCGACGAGGCCATCCGCACCCTTCCCAACGGCCGCCACATCGTCGTGCCCAGCGCGGGGCACGGCTTCGACGGGCTGCAGGGGACCAACGAGTGCATCACGCCGCTGCTGGTGGCGTTCATCCGCACGGCGGACGCGAAGGGGCTGGACGCGTCGTGCGTCGCCTCCATCCGCCGGCCGCCCTTTCCGGTGCGCACGCTGGCCACCACGCCCGTCGCGATGTCCGCCGCGGAGCTGGAGCGGTTCACCGGCGCATTCGCGGGGGAGCACGGCCTGAAGCTGGAGATGCGGGTGCGCGAAGGGCGGCTCCATGCCCTGATTCCCGGGCAGGACTTCGCCATGATCCCGGTGGGACCCGCCACCTTTCGCTTCCTGGGCGTGCCGCACCTGTCGATCACCTTCCACCGCGAGGGCTGCGCGGTGACGGGCTTCACGCTGGAGGAGGGCGGGGCGCCGCCGGAGCGGTTCACCCGGACCGCATCCGCCAATTGATGGGTGCGGGATACCCGTATCTCGCAACACTCTTGCGTCCGGCCGGTCGCGGCCGCATTTCTATCAGAGTCGCCACCAAACGTTTTCATTTTGCGGGCACGGGCCGGAGTCACACTCCGCACCCGGGCTTCCGCGGTCCCGACAACGCCACACCAGAGCGTACGATGAGCCAGGGCCGCGAAGACTCCACGATCTACCGTTTGCTCGTCAACGGCGGCGGCCAGTACTCCATCGTGCCGGTCAACGGCGCGGTGCCGGCGGGATGGCGCGACGTGGGGAAGGCGGGGCACAAGGACGAGTGCCTGGCGTACATCGATCGTGCATGGCCCGAGATGCGCCCCCGGCGCGGGCGCGTAGCCATGCACGCCTGAGGGGCTCCGGTAGTCGCCGCCGCGTAGCTCGCGGACGGGAGGCATGCACGAGAGGGGACGGCGCGCTATGTTGGGGCGTGGGCCATCTCCCCCTCACCCGAGCACTCCTGATGACGAGACCTGCCTTCACCCGGCGCTGGTTCGTGGGCGCCGCCCTCCTCACGCTCGCGGGCTGCGCGGCGGGCGTGAGCGTCCCCGCGCCCGCCGCCGAGCCCGCGACCACCGTGTTCGTGGTGCGCCACGCCGAGCGCGCGGCCGAGCCCGCCGCCGATCCCGGGCTGACCCCCGCGGGGCAGGCGCGCGCCGAAGCGCTCCCGCGGGCCGTGCGCGACGCGGGGCGCGTGACCGCCATCTACAGCACGCAGTACCGCCGCACCCGGGCGACGGCGGCGCCGCTGGCCGCCGCCATGGGCCTCACGGTCACGACCCGCCCGGCCAGCGCCGCCAACTCCGCCACCTACGCGCAGGACCTCGCCCGCGAGATCCTGGCGGAGCACGCCGGGCAGACGGTGGTGGTGGTCGGCCACAGCAACACGGTGCCGGCCATCGTGGCGGCGCTGAGCGGCGGCCCCGCTCCCGCCCTCACCGAAGCCGACTACGGCGACCTCTTCCGCGTCGTCATCCCGCGGACGGGCGCGCCGCGCGTGGAGCGGGGGCGGTTCGGGCCGTAAAGGGCCCCACCCCCAGCGTCGCTCCGCGACGCATCCCCCTCCCCCGAAACCGCCCGGGGGAGGGGGAGAAGGGCCCCCTCCCCCGCTCGTTCCTCGCGGCCCCTCCCCCAAACCGCGGGGGAGGGGCGTTTGGTGTGCATCCGTGCGCGGCTTCGACGACTGCGCGGCGCACAGATCGCGTCCCCGACCTCGCGCCGGCGCGCGCCAACCTCGTAGGGGCGGACCTGCGTGTCCGCCCGCCTTTCGCGTGCCCCCGACGCCCGTATCGCACGCAGATCTCCGTAGGGGCTGCCCCACGTGGCTGCCCGTGCCCCGCGCACGCGCCGTCGCCGGCGATCGGGGCGTGACGCCCGCGTTCAATCCGTCAGAAACCGGTACACCGTGCGCGACGTGTACCGCTCGCCGGGGCGCAGGATGACGGATGGGAAGGTGGGGTGGTTGGGGGAATCGGGGAAGTGCTGCGGCTCGAGGCAGAGGCCGCAGCGGTGGGCGTAGCGCACGCCGTTCTTGCCGCGCACCGCGCCGTCCAGGAAGTTGCCGGAGTAGAACTGGATTCCCGGCTCGGTGGTCAGCACCTCCAGCGTGCGGCCGCTGGAGGGGTCGTGCACGCGCGCGGCCAGCGAGGGTCCCGCGCCGTTGCGGCGGAGCACGAAGTTGTGGTCGTAGCCGCCCGCGTGCGCCAACTGCGCGTCGGCGTCGGCGATGCGGGCGCCGATGGGGGTGGGGCGGCGGAAGTCGAACGCGGTGCCCTCCACCGGCCTCAGCTCGCCGGTGGAGATCAGCGTGGCGTCGACGGGCGTGATGAAGTCGGCCTCCACCTGCAGCTCGTGGGAGAGGATGTCGCGGGTGGGGTCGCCGGTCAGGTTGAAGTAGGAGTGCTGCGTCAGGTTCACCGGCGTGGGGCGCTCCGCGGTCGCGGCGTAGTCCACCACCAGCTCGTTGGCGTCGGTCAGGCGGTAGGTGACACGGGCGTGCAGCGCGCCCGGGTAGCCCTGCTCGCCGTCCGCGCTGGAGTGCGAGAGGGTGAGGGCGCCGTCCGCCTGCTCGGCCTTCCAGAGCACCTTGTGGAAGCCGCCCCGCCCGCCGTGGAGGTGGTTGGGGCCGTTGTTCACGTCCAGCGCGTGCTCCACGCCGTCCAGCGAGAAGCGGCCGCCGCGGATGCGGTTGGCGTAGCGGCCGATCAGCGCGCCGAAGTACGCATCGTCGGCCAGGTAGCCCTCCAGCGAGTCGTAGCCCAGCACCACGTCCTCCACCCGACCCTCGCGGTCCGGCACGCGCAACGAGACGATCGCCCCGCCGAACGCGATCACCTGCGCCTCCACCCCGCCGGAGCTCCGCAGCGTGAACGCTTCCACGGGCTCACCGCCGGGTAGCGTGCCGAAAACCGTTCCGCCGCCGATCTCCGAACTCACCGATCCGCCTCCGGCCAGGGTGTGACATCGTGAAGCCGCCGAACAGCAATCTCACGCGGAGGCGCGGAGACGCAGAGAAAGAACGACAGAGAAAAGGCGTTACACGGAGGGCACGGAAGGAACTGGAAGCCACAGGGAAAACACCTTTTGCCGTTCTCTCTGTGGCTCTGTGTCTCTGTGTGAGCCATGCAGTTCTCTCCCCGCGTCTCCGCGCCTCCGCGTGAGGCCAGCAGTTCAGGGCGTGCACTCCCCAGAGGGCCTCGTGAGGAGGCGGCCCGACTCGGCGGGGGAGCCGAAGTTGGGCGAGTTGTCCGCGTTCCAGGTGAACTTCTGCATGCGGATCACCCGGTCCCATCCCGGCGTGGTGCTGGTCTTGGCGTGGTACACGATCCAGTCCTCCGTGCCGTCCGGAGAGACGGTGAAGCTGGCGTGGCCCACGCCCGGAACGCCGGGAATCGGCTGGAAGACGGGGCCGCTCTTCGTCCAGCTCGCCGCCCGGAGCGGGTCGGTGCCGGTCAGGCGGAGCTGGCCCAGGCGATAGTGCTCCAGCCACGACTCGCGCGTGGAGTAGATGAGGAAGGTCGCCCCGCCGTGCTTCAGGAACTGCGGCCCCTCCTGCAGGTCCAGCTCGGTGCCGCGCTCCCACGCCTCCACCGGCGAGCTGATGCGCACGCGGTTGCCGCTGATGGTGTAGGGGTTGGACATCGGCGCGGCGTACAGGTGCTGCGGCGTGCGGTCGGTGGTGGCGTCCGTCTCCCAGCCCGACCAGACGGCGATGCGCTGCCCGTTTACCTCCCCCACCGTCAGGTCGATCGCCCAGCGGCTGGGCGCGCCGCCGGCCAGGTCGTCGCCCGTGTAGAGCATCCCGCGGTCCACGTAGGCGCCCTGCGGATCGGTGCCCACGGATTCCAGCACGCCCGCGCGCTGGTGGACGTAAGGCGGCCCCGCCCGGCCGCCCGCGTAGTAGATGTACCAGCGGTCACCGACGTGGTGAAGCTCCGGCGCCCAGATGTTGGTGCGGTTCCACCCCGTGTCCGGCGCGGCCCACACGCGCACCCCCGTCCCCGCGACCTCGGTGAGGTTCGCGGAGCGCGACACGTGGATGCCGTTGTCGCGCGACTGCACCATGTAGTACGCGCCGCCGTCCCGCACCACCCACGGGTCCGCGCCCGACGCGCGCGGGTTGCTGAAGGTGCACTGCACCGGCTCCACGATGGGCGGGGGCGTGCTGTCGCCCGAGCAGGCGGCCAGCAGCAGCGCCAGCGCGGCGCAGGCGGAGGTGTGGGAACGGTTCATCGTACGACCCGTGGATGTGAGTGCAACGACGCTGCGGACGGCCGCATGCACGGCCGTCCGCAGAAAGTCAGCCAGCGCCCCGCGTCACCAGCCCGTGTTCTGGTGGACGTTGGGGTTCAGGTTGGTCTCCGTCGCCGGAATGGGGAGCACCGCCCGGAACGGCTCGAACAGGTTGAAGTCCGGGTCGTGCGTCTTCAGGATGTTGATCCTCCCCGCGTCCGTCAGCCAGCCGTGCCGCTTGAGCCAGAGGAAGCGCTCGTTCTCCAGCCCCATCTCCTTCAGGATCTCGGCCTCGATGCGGTCGCGCATCTGGGCCTGCGACAGGTTGTTGGGGAGCGGCGCCAGCCCGGCGCGCGCGCGCACCTGGTCCACGAACGGCTTGGCCGCCGGCGTCTGCCCGTTCTCGTTGAGCGCGTCGGCGTGCATCAGCAGCACCCCGCCCAGCCGCAGCACCTTGACGTTGATCGGGTTGTCCCAGTCCTGCTCGCGCTTCTGGTACTCGCCGTACTTCTTCCAGAAGGCGTCGTTCGGCCGGTCCGGGTAGCGGGTGGCGTACGGGGTGCCGTACACGTCCATCCCGCCCGGCTTGTTGTAGAAGAGCGTTGCGTCCAGCCGCGGGTCCGCGGCGCCCGTGGTGGTGGTTTCCGAGCGGAGCTGGTCGAAGTACCAGCGCGTCGGCTCGCCGTCGCAGAAGCCCACGCCGCAGGGCCCCATCATCTTGATGATGTTCTGCCCGCGGCTCCCCGCGGCCAGCACTTCGGGGCCGCCGAACTGCACCTCGAAGATGGTTTCGCGGTTGTTGTCGTTGGCGTCCAGGAAGTTGTCGCCGTAGTTGCCCAGCAGCTGGTAGCTGGGGATCACCTGCGCGAAGCTCTGCGCGGCCGCCCCCCACTTGGCCTGCTGGAGCTGTGCGCGGCCCAGGAGCGCCAGTGCGGCGCCGCTCGTGGCCCGCCCCGCCTCGCTGGCCGGGTACGATGCCGGGAGCACGGCGCGGGCCTCGGTCAGGTCCTTTTCCACCTGCGCCCACGCCTGCTCCGGCGTGGCCTGCGCGGGACGGTCGGTGGGCACGGCCGGCTCCAGCACCATCGGCACGTTGCCGTACAGGCTGATCAGGTTGAAGTACATCAGCGCGCGCAGGAACTTCGCCTCGCCCACGATGCGGTCGCGCACGGCGGCGTCCATCTGGATGCCGGGGACGTTGGCGATCACCTGGTTGGCGCGGAAGATCGTCTGGTAGTGGTGCTGCCAGATCTCCCGGTTCACTTCGAAGTCGTAGCTCCCCAGCACCGACTTGGTGAAGTTCGCCAGGTCGCCCCAGGGGCTGCGGCTGAAGCCGATGTCCGAGCGGATGTCGTAGGCGAACTGCAGCCAGCGGCCGTAGGTGCCGTTCTCCTGCAGGCCGCGGTAGGCGGCGTTGATCCCCAGCTGCGCGTCCTGCTGCGTCTTCCAGAAGCTGTCGGTGGTCTGCTGGTTGGGGTCGGTCTGGGTCAGGTCGGCGCATCCCGCGAGCATGGTGGCTCCCAGGACCAGCGCCGATGCCGTCCGGCTGATCTTTGTCATGGCTCGGGTGGCCTTCGTTGGGGTGCGCATCACAGGTTCAGGTCGATGCCGAGGGTGACCGACCGCGGGTTGGGATAGATCGTCCCGTCGTCGATCCCGCGCGTGAGGGCGTTGCCGGCGTTGATCTCCGGGTCCCAGTTGGAGAAGCCCGTAAAGGTGTGCAGGTTCTGGATGTTGAGGAAGATGCGCGATCCCTCGCGGTCCACCCCGAAGCGGCGGGTGAAGCGGGTGGGGAGCGCGTACCCCAGCACCAGGTTCTGGATGCGCAGGTACGAACCGTCCTCGATCCAGCGGTCCGTGTTGCTGCGCGCGTTGTCCGCCCCGGCGGCGCCGAAGACGGCGCGCGGGTCGCGGGCGCTCGTGTTGGTGGGCGTCCACGGGTCCAGGTCGGCCCGGTAGTTGGAGTTCTCGTCCAGCCGGTCCGTCCAGAAGCGCGCCACGTTGAACACCTCGGCCCCGTGCGAGCCGCGCATGGCCAGCCCCACGTTGAAGCGGCGGTAGGTGGCGTTCAGCGACAGCCCGCCCTCGAAGTCGGGGATGGGGCTCCCGGCCACGTAGCGGTCGTCGTCGTTGATCACGCCGTCGTCGTTCAGGTCGGCGTAGCGGACGTCGCCGGCCTTGGCGTTCGGCTGCACCACGCGTCCGGTGGAGTTCTTGTAGCCCTGCACCTCGGCGTCGCTCTGGAAGATGCCGTCCGTCTTGAGCACGAAGAACTCGCCGATGCTGCCGCCCACCGCCGTGCGCGACACGTTGCTGAAGCCGGCGAAGATCGGCTGCCCGCCGTTCCCCAGCGCCGTCACCTTGTTGTTGATGGTGGTGATGTTGGCGCTGGTGTTGAGCTGCAGGTCGCCGCGGGTGATGCGGTACTCGGCGCCCAGCTCGAAGCCCCGGTTGCGGATGCTCCCCGCGTTCACCGTGGGGGCCGCGGTGGCGTCGTTGAAGGCCGTGCCCAGGCTCCACGGCAGCGGCGCGTTCACCAGCAGCCCGTCGGACTTGGAGACGTAGTAGTCGGCCGTCAGCAGCAGCCGGTCGTCCAGCAGCCCCAGGTCGATGCCGAAGTTGGTCTGCGTCTGGTCCTGCCAGCGGATGTCCGGGTTGGCCAGCCGCAGCTGCGTGGCGCCCGACGCGATGGAGCCGCCGAACAGGTAGCTCTGGTTGGAGATCACCGACGCCGCGTACTGGAAGTCGCCGATGTCCTGGTTGCCCAGCGAGCCGTAGCTGGCGCGCAGCTTCAGGGTGGGCACCGAGCTACCCAGCACCGGCAGCCCCTCGTAGAAGCTCTCGTCGCTCACCACCCACCCGGCCGAGCCGGAAAGGAAGGTGCCGTACTTGTTCCCCGGCCCGAAGCGCGACGAGCCGTCGCGGCGCACCGTGCCGGTAAGGAGGTAGCGGTCCGCGTACGAGTAGTTGGCGCGGGCCAGCAGCCCCAGCAGCCCGCTCGGGATCTCGAAGCCGCGGTTGTTGAAGTTGCTCGTGCCCGCGTCGATGGAGGTGATGTTCTCGTTGGCGAAGCCGCGGCGGTACGCCTCCAGCCGCTCGAACCGGCCGGACTGGTTGCTCACGCCCGCCACCGCGCTGATGGAGTGCTCGCCGCGAGTGGCCTCGGAGTTCAGCAGGTGCTCCATCAGCAGCACCATGTTGTTGTCGCGCCGGTCCGTACCCTCGTTGAAGGTGGGCACCGTGTTCTGGCGGATCTGCTGCTGCCGCACGAACTGGCGGTAGTTCAGGTCCTCGTAGTCCACGCCCAGGTTGACGCGGTAGCGCAGCCAGGGGAGGAACGAGTACTCGCCGAAGACGTTGCCCAGCACGCGGTTGCTGATGTCGCGGTTGTCCTCGCGCTCGAAGGCGCCCACGGGGTTGGTGCCGAATGTTGCCAGCGCCCCGCCGCCCGAGCCGTAGCCGTAGCCGCTCGCGTTGCTGGGGTCGCGCACCGGGATCCCCGGCTGCAGGCGCACCACGTCCACCAGGGGGAAGCCCACCAGGTTGTTGCGCGTGCTGCGGGCGAGCGTGGCGTTCTGCCCCACGCGCCAGCGGCGGCCCCGCGCCTCGGAGTTCACCCTGAACGAGAACCGCTCGAAGTCGGTCTCGATGATGGTGCCCTTCTGGTTGAAGTAGCCGCCGCCGATCAGGTAGCTGGAGTTGTCGCCGCCGCCGCTGACGTTGGCGTTGTAGTCCTGCACGGCGCCCTGCTGGAAGACGGCGTCCTGCCAGTCCGTGTTGCTGCGGATGGCGGTGTTGTCCGCGGGCAGCCCCGCGTTCACGCGCGACATGTTGTTGATCTCGCTCCAGCGCGCGCCGCTCACGAACTCGATGCGGCGCGGGACCTCCTGGTAGCCGTAGTACGAGTTGACCGACACCCGGGGCGTGCCGGCGCGGCCGCGGCGGGTGGTGATGACGATCACCCCGTTGGCCGACTGCGCGCCGTACTGCGCCGCCGCCGACGCGTCCTTGAGCACCTGCACGGACTCGATGTCGCGCGGGTTCAGGTTGGGGTTCTGCCGCGTGTACATCCCGTCCACCACGTACAGCGGCGAGACGTTGCCCAGGAAGTTCTGGCCGCGCACGATCACCTGCGATTCGCGCCCCGGCTGGCCGGACGACGCGATGGTGACGCCCGCCACGCGTCCACGCAGCGCCTCTTCGAGCGTGGCCGTCTGGCGGTCGCGCAGCGTGGCGGCGGAAACCTCGGACACGGCGTCGCTCACCGTGGTGCGGCGCTGCTGCGTGTAGCCCACCGCCACCAGCCCCTCCAGCCCCACCGCCTGCGCGGCGAGGGAGATGTTGACGGTGGCGGGGGTGTTGGCGCTCACCGTGACCGTCTGCGTGCGCGCGGCATGGCCCAGCGCCGTCACGCGCAGGGTGTGGCTCCCCGGCGCGATGCCGGTGAGGGTGAAGCTGCCGTCGGGCCCGGTGACGGTGCGCCGGCCGGTGCCGACCACCTCCACGGTGGCGCCGGGGAGGGCGCGGCCGCCCTCGGCGGTCACGGTGCCGCTGATCTGGCCGGTGGCCTGCGCCGCCAGCGCCGTGGGCGCGGCGGGGTTGAGGCCGGCGGCGGAGAAGGAGCCGAGGCACGCCAGCGCGCAGAGCACCTTGGCGGCGGTCCTGCTCTTGGGTACGACAGGGGTGTTCATGAAAGCCCCTCCGGGGGTGCGGGTGATGGTGCGGTGAGGAAAGGAGCGCTCGTCGCCGGACGGCGTCCGGCGGCTGCTCGTGCTGCGGGCGGCGCCCGGCTGTGGCTGCTGGCGGTCATGGGCTCCGCGGGTAGCGGGTCACCGGAAGGGCCGTCCGGAAGGGCGGCCCCGCAAAGCGGGCGCGGGTGGAGCGCCCTTTCTGGACGCGCCACCCACGCGATCTCCTCTCACCGCGCCGGCGAGGCGCGGAACAGCATCGTCTCAGGGATGCGCTGCCGCGGCATCCGGGGGCCCTCCGCGAACAGCTCCAGCACCATCGCGCCGTACGCCTGGTGGTAGCTGAGGGTGAAGGGGTGCAGCCCGGCCCGCAGCGCGATCGCGCCCTCGTCCTCCTGCGCGGCCGGCGACTGCCCCATCGACCACATCACCTGCTCCTCGCCGATCCACAGCGCGACGCCGTCGTCCGACCGCGCCGCAAACGTGTAGACGCCGGTTTCGGGGATGCGCAGGAAGCCCGTGTAGCGGAAGCCGAACAGCTCGTTCCTGTCGCGCGGCGCCAGGGAAAAGGAGTCGAGCGTTCCGCTGAAGGTCGGCTCCGGATCGTCGGGACGCGCCTCGAGTCGTTCCAGCCGCTGCCGCACGGGCCAATCGAGGCGGAACGGGGGCTCGGGGGAGTCGTCGCGGAAGTACGCGTATTCGATCCCGGGCACCACGCTGATCTCGCCGGCCGGCGCGTGTCCGTCCACTTTCTGGAACTTCGCGCTGGCCGAGGCTACCGCGCGGCCGTCCACGAACGACGTCACGCGCACGGTGGCGCCGACGCGCAGGGTGAACGGCTGCAAGAGAGGGCTCTCCGCCGTCGGCTCGGTTCCATCCGTGGTGAAGCGCAGCTCGGTGGGGGTGCCCTGGTGCACGGAAACCTCCACCGAGTCCGTGAAGTCGCGGTACTCGGGGAGGATGAAGGGCGCCAGGCCGCGGTTGACAGCCGCAAGGCGTGCCGCATCGAATTTGAGGACGGCGCGGTCGTAGCTGAAGATCCCGTTGACCTCCGTCTCCACGTCGGTGAGCTGCGTGTAGACGGCCGCGCTCATCCCGTGTGTGTCGCGCAGGCGGTACATTCGCTTCATCAGCAGGTCGTACTCGCCGTTCATCTCCCGCAGCGACTGGAAGGCGCCGCCGTAGCCCCAGTTGTCCTCGTCGCGCTCGCGCCAGAGGTGGCCCTCGATCGGGAGGCCGAGCCCGCCGAATTCGCCCACGACGGTGGCTTTTTCATTGGACGGCACCAGCGCCTGCGGGCCGCGGTAGCGGTGGACGTCGATCACGTCGCCGCATCCCGTGTGCTGCCAGCCGCTCGCGTCGTCGATCAGGCGCGACGGATCGGCCAGCCGCATCGCCGCCACCGTCTCGCGTGTGCCCTCCTCCGACCACTGGCCCCACTTCTCGTTGAACGGCACCCAGACGATGACCGACGGGTGGTTGTGCAGCCCCTCCATCATAGCGGCCAGCTCGCGGGCGAAGTGGCCGCGCGCCTCGTCGGTGTCGTTCCAGCCGCACGGCATGTCCTGCCAAACGGGAAGGCCAATGCGGTCGGCGTGATGGTACCAGCGGGCCGGCTCCACCTTGATGTGCTTGCGGGTGAAGTTGAAGCCCAGCGCCTTGGTCCGCTCCACGTCCCAACGCAGCGCCTCGTCGGTGGGGGCGGTGTAGAGCCCGTCCGGCCACCAGCCCTGGTCGAGCGGCCCCACGTGGAACCACGGCTCGCCGTTCAGCGCGATACGGGTGAAGCCGCGCGCGTCGCGCTCCAGCCCCACCGTGCGCATCCCGAAATAGCTGTCCACTTGGTCCACTATCCGCTCGCCGTCCAGCAGCGACACGCGCAGGTCGTAGAGAAACGGATCGTCCGGCCCCCAAAGCCGTGGCGCGGGCACGGGGACGCGCATCTCGCTCCCGGCCACGCCCCGCGCCCGCCCAACCTCGCGCCCGTCCGCCAGCGCGATCGCCTCCACGGCGATCCCCGCGGGAGCGCGCACGGTCAGCCGCAGCGCCTCACCCGCCACGTCGGGCGTCATGCGCAGCGACTCGATGGAGGCGGCGGGGACGGGCTCCAGCCACACCGTCTGCCAGATGCCGGTGACGGGCGTGTAGAAGATCGGGTGCGGCTCCGTGGCCTGCTTGCCGCGCGGCTGTCCGAAGCCGTCCGTGGGATCGTCCACCGCCACCACCAGCTCCTGCTCGCGGCCGCCTCGGAGCGCCTCGGTCACGTCCACGGTGAAGGCGTCGAAGCCGCCCGTGTGCTCCGCGAGCTGACGCCCGTTCACGAAGACCCGCGCGCGCCAGTCCACCGCGCCGAAGTGGAGGAGGAGCCGCTCGCCCTCCGCGCAATCCGCCCGGAACGTGCGCCGGTACACCACGCGCGTCGCGCGCCGCCCCACACCGGAAAGCGCGGACTCGACGGGGTAGGGCACCAGGATGCGCTCGGGGAGTGCGCGCCCGAACGGGATCTCGTCCCCTTCGCCAAGCACGGAGAACTGCCAGAGCCCGTTCAGGTTCTGCCAGCGCGGGCGCACCATCTGCGGGCGCGGGTACTCGGGGAGGGGGTTCGCGGGGTCCACGTCGGCGGCCCAGCGGGTCAGCAGCGGGCCGGGCGCGGGGCGCCACGACGGCTCCGCGCGCGCGGCGGCCGGCGGCATCCCGATCCACGCTCCCATGCCGGCCACCGTCGCGGCGTTCATCGCGATGCGGGGCTCAGGGTGCGCCGCGCGCCTTCCCCATCGCCGCTGGCCACGCGCACGCGCACCGGGCGCTCCGCGGCGGCCCCGTTGAGCGCGCGGGTGGAGTCGCGCACCACCAGCTCGGCCTCCAGGTACACCTTTTCGGGCGGCACCGCCTCGCGCGATTCGATGTGGCGGATGAGGAGCTGCGCGGAGAGCCGGCCCATCTCACCCTTGGGCATGCGCACCGTCGTCAGGCGCAGCGGCAGGTAGTCGAGAAGCGCGATGTCGTCGAAGCCGATCACGGACACGTCGCCGGGCACGCTCAGCCCCAGCTCCGCCAGCGCGCGGCAGAGGCCGATCGCCACCAGGTCGTTGTAGCACGTGACCGCCGTGGGACGCTCGGCGGCAGGCCGTTCGCGAAAGAACTCGAGCCCGGTGCGGTAGCCGTCTTCCAGATGGGCTCCGGCGCGCACCACGTCGTGGTCGGTGAAGATGACGTGCGACCCGCTGCACGCCCGCCGCACCCCATCGATGCGCTCTTGGCTGTGCGACGAGTAGCCCGGCCCCGCGAAGTGGACGATGCGCGTGTGGCCCTGCCCGATCAGGAACTCCACGGCCTTGCGCGAGGCGGCCTCGTTGTCCACGTCGATCAGGCTCCCCGGCACCCCGCGCACCTCCTCCAGCAGGACGAAGGGGAAGTTGCGCCGCTTCAGCTCGAACAGGTGCGAGAGGTCCGCGTCCGCGTCCAGCACCGGCGTCAGGATCAGGCCGTCGACCTCCTTGCGCTGGAGCAGCTCCACGGCGCGGCGCTCCGCCTCGTGGCCGCCCTCCGAGCTGATCACCAGCAAGGTGTAGCCCGCATCGTCCGCCGCCGCGCGCGCGCCGGTGATGACCTCGCCGTAGAACGGGTTGTCGATCTCCTTGATGACCAGCGCCAGGCTGCGCACCTGCTGCCCCGTGCTGCGCCGGTCGGGGCCGCTCTTGCGGTAGTTGAGCGACTCGATCACCGAGAGCACGCGCTCGCGGGTGGAGCGCTTCACCGTGCCCGTATCGTTGAGAACGGCCGAGACGGTGGCCTTGGAGACCCCCGCCAGCCGCGCGACGTCGTTGATGGTGGACTGCCTGGTGGTCATGCGGATGGGTCGGGGAGGGCGCGGAAGATGCCCGGCTTGAACATCATTGAACGGGTTCGATTGGTTCAGGTTAGACGTTGGCATCCACAGTGTCAAGCATCCCGTTTCTCTGGGTGGAGGGCTCGCCACGCCCGCCCACTCCGCGCGCTCCCTCGCGAAAAGGCCGGGAAACACTGCATCTCGTTGCGCTGCATCGAAGTCGCCGATCCTCCGCTACGACGCGCCGTCAGGCGCGCCAAAAAGGTTCTTGACAGCGCGCACCCCGCCGCCGTACTGTCTCTGAACCGATTTGAAACGTTTCAAGAAAGTTCGTATCCGCGGACTGCCTGGCGATGCGGCCGGTCCGGACCGCCGGAAATCCAGCCCCCCACCTGCCCGAGCTTCCCGATGCCCCTGCCCCGGTTCCGTACCCTGATGCGCGCGGGAGTGCTTCCCGTGCTCGCCCTCGCCGCGCTGGCCGGCTGCCGCAAAAGCGCGGACGACGGCAAGTTCACCGTGGGCTTCTCGCAGATGGGGCACGACAACCCCTGGCGCATGGCGCAGACGGCCAGCCTGCGCGCCGAGGCGGCGAAGCGCGGCGTGGAGCTCGTCGTCACCGACGCGCAGGACCAGACGGCCAAGCAGGTGGCGGACGTGGAGGACCTGATCGCGCGGCGCGTGGACGTCATCCTGCTGGCGCCGCGCGAGTTCGAGGGACTGGCCCCGGCGCTGCAGGCCGCCCGCGACGCCAACATCCCCGTGATCCTGGTGGACCGCGAGGCGGAGGGGACGCCGGGCGAGGACTTCGTCACCTTCCTCGGCTCCAACTTCATCGACCAGGGGAAGCGGGCGGCGGAGTGGCTGGTGAAGGAGACGGGGGGCACCGCGGGGATCGTGGAGCTGACCGGCACTCCCGGCTCCTCGGTGGCCGCCGACCGCGCCAAGGGGTTCCGCGAGGTCATCGCCCGGCACCCGGGGATGAAGATCCTGGCTTCGCAAACGGGCGAGTTCTCGCGGGCGCAGGGGCAGAGCGTGATGCAGAACATCGCTCAGTCGCTGGGCAAGCAGATCACCGCCGTCTACGCGCACAACGACGAGATGGCGCTGGGCGCGATCCAGGCGCTGCGCGCCGCGGGGCTCACCCCCGGCACCCAGGTCAAGATCGTCTCCATCGACGGCCAGCGCGCCGCCCTCGAAGCCATCCAGCGCGGCGAGCTCGGCGCCACCGTCGAGAGCAACCCCCGCTTCGGCCCCATCGCCTTCGAGACCATCGAGCAGGTGCGCAAGGGCGAAAAGGTGCCGACGAAGAAGCTGATCGAGGATCGGTTTTTTGACCGGACCAATGCGGCGCGGTTCGTGGCGGAAGCGTACTGAGGGGAATGGGGAATGGGGAATGGGGAATGGGGCACAGCACCCTGAGCCGCCGCCCCCCATTTTGTCATCCTGAGCGCGCGCTTCTCTGACCTCGACCCGTCTCCAATCTCTGGCGCGCAGCGAAGGATCTACTGCGCGTACCGAGGGGACCGCTGTTGCCCACTGACCTCCCGCCTCGCCGGCTAGATCCTTCGGTCGCCGCAGGGAGTACGGTGCGCGTCTCGGGCGTTGGAGCCGGCGGCTCCCTCAGGATGACATAAGAAAAGCGCACTCACGCACTCACGCACTCACGCACTCCTCCATGACCGAACCCGCCCCCGAAATCCTCCGCCTCGAAGGCATCGTCAAGCGCTTCGCGGGCGCAACGGCGCTCGACGGCGTGGACTTCACGCTGCGCAGGGGCGAGGTGCACGCGCTGGTGGGGGAGAACGGGGCGGGGAAGAGCACCCTCATCAAGATCATGACCGGCGCGTACCGCCGCGACGGCGGGCAGATGTGGCTGGAGGGCGAGCCCGTGCACTTCGGGTCGCCCGCCGACGCGCAGGCGGCCGGGGTGATCGCCGTGCACCAGGAGATCCACCTGCTCAGCTTCCGCACGGTCGCGGAGAACGTGTACCTGGGGCGCGAGCCGCGCAGATGGGGGTTCGTGGACTGGGGCCGCATGACCACGGAGACGGGCGCGCTCCTCCGCCGGCTGGGGCTGGACATCGACCCCGGCGCCACGCTCGGCGCGCTCAGCACCGCGCAGCAGCAGATGGTGGCGATCGCGCGGGGCGTGTCGCTGGGCGCAAAGGTGCTGGTGCTGGACGAGCCCACCAGCTCGCTGGCCGAGCGCGAAGTCGCCATCCTGTACGACCTCATCCGGCAGCTCCAGGCGGAAGGCACCGCCATCGTCTACATCAGCCACCGCTTCGACGAGCTGTACGCGGTCTGCGACCGGGTCACCGTGCTGCGCGACGGGAAGTTGGTCGGCACGCACCGCCTGGCCGATCTGGAGCGGCTCGACCTCGTCTGCCTGATGCTGGGGAAGCCGCGCGAGGCGCTGCGGCAGGGCACCACGGCATTCACGGGGCACCCGGTCGAAGCATCCGCCGCGGCGCCGCTGCTGCGCACAGAGGGGCTGCGGCGCGGGCAGAAGCTGCGCGGCGTGACGCTGGACGTGCGCAAGGGCGAGATCCTGGGGGTGGCCGGGCTGCTGGGCTCGGGACGCACCGAGACGGCGCGCGCCATCTTCGGCGCGGACCCGCCGCAGGAGGGCGCCATGCAGATGGACGGCAAGCGCCTCGACCCCCGCACCCCCGACGACGCCATCCGCGCCGGCATCGCCTTCGTCAGCGAGGACCGCAAGGGCGAAGGGATCATCCCCGAGCTCTCGGTGCGCGAGAACCTGACGCTGGCGGCGCTCCCCACCCTCACGCGGGCCGGCGTGGTGGACCGGGCGAAGCAGCGGGAGATCGTCGACCGCTTCATGCGGCGGCTGGGGATCAAGGCCACCAGCGCCGACCAGAAGATCCGCGAGCTCTCCGGCGGCAACCAGCAAAAGGTGCTGCTGGCCCGCTGGCTCTGCATGAACCCCGCGCTCCTCATCCTGGACGAGCCCACCCGCGGCATCGACATCGGCGCCAAGGCGGAGATCCAGGCGCTGATCAACGAGCTGGCCGGCACCGGGCTCGGCGTGCTGATGATCTCGTCGGAGCTGGAGGAGCTGGTGGAGGGGAGCTCGCGGGTGGTGGTGCTGCGCGACGGCCAGAACGTGGCCGAGCTGCGCGGCGCGGAGATCTCGCAGCAGTCGATCATCCACGCGATGGCCGAAGGAAGCGCGGCCGCCGCCCCCGCCCTGGAGAGCTGACCGATGGAGGCATCCGCAGCCGCGCGCCCCACCCAGGGCGCCGGGACGATGGGCCGCTGGTGGAGCGCGATGGGACCAACCGGAGGAGCGGTGATCGCGCTGGTCGCCATCGTGGCCGCCAACGCGATCTTCACCCCCAGCTTCGCCACGGCGGGAAACTTCTGGAACGTCCTGTTCCAGCTCTCCGTCACGCTGCTGGTGGCGGTGGGGATGACGCTGGTGATCGCCACCGGCGGCATCGACCTCTCCGTGGGCTCGGTGATGGCGATCTCGGCGGCGGTGGCGGCGGTCACGCTGGACCGGGGGATCGCCGTGGCCGTGCCGACTGCGCTGATCGTCGCGATGGCGGTGGGGCTGCTGAACGGCGCCTTCGTCTCGTACTTCAAGGTGCAGGCGATCGTGGTCACGCTGGCGACGCTGCTGGCGGGGCGCGGGCTGGCGCAGATCATCAACCGCGACGGCGCGCTGATCGCGATCGACAACCCGAACTTCCTGGCGCTGGGGCGCGGCCACATCGGGCCGGTGCCGGTGCAGGTGCTGGTTGCGGCGCTGGTGGTGGCGCTCGCCGTCTTCGTGCTGCGCGCCACTCCGTTCGGACGGTACGTGCTGGCGGCCGGCGGCAACCCGGCGGCGGCGCGGCTGGCCGGCGTCCCCGTGAGCCGCACAGTCGTCTCCGTCTACGTCATCAGCGGGATGCTGGCGGGGCTGGCGGGGCTGGTGCAGGCGGCGCGGCTCGGGGCGAGCGCCGCCGCGCGCATCGGCCAGAACGTGGAGCTGGACGCCATCGCCGCCGTGGTGGTGGGGGGCACGCTGCTGAGCGGCGGGCGCGCCACGCTGCTGGGCACGGTGGTGGGCGCGCTCATCATGCAGGTGATCGCCACCAGCTTCAACATGCTCCTGGTGCCCTACGCCTGGGCGCTCGCCTTAAAGGCGTTCATCATCCTCTTCGCCGTCTACCTCCAGCGACCGAGGCGCGTCTAGTGGAACACCAGGGGCAGATGGGAGGCCCGGCGCTCGGCGTGCGGGCCGCGGAGGCGGGGAGCCAGCCGCCCGGCGCCGGGAGCGGCATCCCCGCGCGCGGGACTCCGGCGCTGCGCGCAAAGGCCGCCTCGCTCCTTCAGCGGCAGGGCGCGGTGGTGGCGCTGGTGGCGGTGTGCGTCTTCGGCGTCATCCGCTACGAGCCCTTCGCCTCCGCCGAGAACCTCCTCAACGTGCTGCGGCAGAACAGCATGCTGGGGATGGTGGCGCTGGGGATGACGCTGGTGGTGCTCACCGGAGGCATCGACCTCTCGGTGGGCGCCGTGCTCGCCGTGGCCGGGATCGTCGCGGCCACGCTCTCGGGCCAGGGGACGGCGGTGGCGCTGGCGGGCGGGCTGGCCGCCGGGGCGCTGCTGGGGACGATCAACGGCCTCCTCATCACGCGCGCGCGCATCCAGCCGTTCATCGTGACGCTCGCCATGATGATCGCGGCGCGCGGCGTGGCGCTGGGCGTCACCGGCGAGAACTCGGTGCGTGTGGACCGCGCGGCGCAGGGCTTCCTCTGGCTGGGGCGCGGCCGGCTGCTGGGGATTCCGGTGCCAGTGGTGCTCGCCGCGCTGGCGTTCCTCGTGGGATGGGTGATGCTGCGCTACACGCGCTTCGGCCGCTACATCTACGCCGCCGGCGACCACCAGGACGCCGCCCGGCTCCTCGGCCTCAAGATCGACCGCGTGCTGATCGCCACCTACGCGCTGAGCGGACTGCTTGCGGCGATGGCCGGCGTCGTCCTCGCCGCGCGCCTGGGCGCGGGGCAGCCCGTGGCCGGCACCGGCTGGGAGCTGGACGCCATCGCCGCAGTGGTGGTGGGCGGCACGCTTCTGAGCGGGGGACAGGGTGGCGTGGGCTCCACGGTGGTGGGCGTGCTGCTCCTGGGCGTCATCTTCAACCTGTTCAACCTGGAGGGCACCATCACCCCCTGGTGGCAGGGCGTGCTGCGCGGCGTCTTCCTGCTCGGCGTGGTGGTGGTGCAGAGCCGCCTTCAGAAGCGGGCGGTCCATGGTTGAGATGGGTGAGATGGCGAGTGAACTCGCTGCAACAAAAGCACAAAGTCCGCCTGCGCGGACTCCGGGCCGGGCATCGGCCCCGGCGGCGGAGTCCCCGAAGGGGGACTTCCCGCGGTCGTTGCAGCGGTTTCAACCGCCGGTGCTGGCCCTCCTCGCCCTTGCCGCGTGCGCCACGCCCGCGCCGCGCGCTACGGATGCGGGGACGTACACCAACCCCGTGCTGGACGTGGACTTTCCCGATCCCACGGTGATCCGCGCGGCGGACGGGATGTACTACGCGTACGCCACGCAGGGGGAGCGCGACGGCACGCCCGTCAACATCCAGGTGGCGCGGTCCGGCGACCTGGTGGCGTGGGAGCGGCTGGGCGACGCGCTGCCGGCCAAGCCGCGCTGGGCGAGCGAGACGCAGGACTTCTGGGCGCCGCACGTCTCCGAACACGGCGGTACCTACTACCTGTACTACTCGGCCAAGCCGGACGCGGCGGTGCGCGACACCAGCCGCGGGTTGTGCCTGGCCGTGGCGACCGCCCGCCGCCCCGAGGGGCCGTTCGTGGACAAGGGGGAGCCGCTCCAGTGCGGGCGCAGCTTCATCAACATCGACCCGATGGCCTTCGACGATCCGGCCACCGGAAAGCGCCTGCTCTACTGGGGGAGCGGGTTCGGCCCGATCAAGGTGCAGGAGCTCGCCGCCGACCGCGTGTCGTTCGCGCCGGGGAGCAGCCCCGTGGAGCTGGTGCACACCGTGCCGACTTCCGACTCCACGGACTACCAGCGGCTCGTGGAAGGGGCGTGGGTGAGGTACCGCGCGCCCTTTTACTACCTGTTCTACTCCGGCGACAACTGCTGCGGCCCGCGCGCGCACTACGCCGCCATGGTCGCGCGCTCGCGCAGCGCCACCGGCCCGTTCGAGACGCTGGCGAGCGCCACGGGGGCACGCAACAGCGCGATCCTGGAGCGCGCCGGCTGGTGGGTGGCGCCGGGCCACAACTCCGTCATCACCGACGCCCGCGGCGACGACTGGATCGTCTACCACGCCGTCGATGCGCGGCGGCCCCGCGGCAAGCCCACCGACGACGTCAACTCGCGGCGGGTGATGCTGATCGACCGGCTGGTGTACGCCAACGGCTGGCCGCGCGTGGACCGCGGCCCCTCGGCCACGCCCCGGCCGCGGCCAGCGGCGCGCTAGGACTCCGGCGGCGGGCAGTACGGCAGATCGTCCTCATCCCAGCGCAGCTCCACGAGCGTGGCGTTGCGCGGCGCCGTGGGGGAGCCGAAGCGGGCGTGGGTGACGAGCCATTCGCGCCCGTCGGGGGTGCGGAACCAGGCGCAGTGGCCGGGAGCGTAGAAGCCGTGCTCCGGCATGGTGTGGAGCACGAAGCGCCGGTCGCCGCGGGTCACGTTCACCAGCCGGCCCTCGTCGTCCTCGACGAGCGCGCCCACGGCGTAGAAGCCGAAGTAGCAGCCGCCGCTGTACAGGTAGACGCGCCGGCCGCCCGGAGACACGAGGCCTCCCACCGGCCCCTCCACCGTGCTCCACACGACACGGTCGGTGCTCCAGTCCACGCCGGGGATCGTCTTCCACGGCAGGCGGCGGACCGGGTCGAAGATGTGCCAGAGCTCGGACGGGCGCGCGAGCAGGGCGGGGGGCGAGAGGGTGCGCGTGAGGTCATCGCTCACCGCGACCTCCACGATGCCGGTGCCGTACGGCTCGTCGTCCGTGAAGTCGGTGGCGTATGCCATCCGCAGCGTGCCGTCGGGCGCGGAGTACACGTCCGCGTCGATGGCGAAGTCGGTGTCCGGCGTCAGCACGTGGCCGCTGTCCACGAAGGGACCCTCCGGATGCTCGCTGTCCGCGCGGCGGATGACGTGGCCGATGTGCGCCTCCTCGCCGATGCCGATGCCGTGCGAGTACAGCATGACGTACGGGCGCGGCAGGCCGGGGACGTAGCGCACGCACGGCGCCCAGTACGCGTGGCGGGTGGCGTCGCCGCGCAGGGTGGGGCCCAACGGGTGCCAGCGGGCGAGGTCGTTCGAGCCGAACGCGGGAAAGGCGCCCGCCGAAGCCACGCCGCCGCGCCCGTCGCTGGTCTCGTCGCGCGTGACGTAGACGTAGTAGCGGAATTCCGCCGCCACCCCGTCCGGGATGGCGAGCAGGTACGGATCGCCCTGGTCGGCGTCTTCCGCAAAGAGGGGCCGGTAGCTGGCCGGCGCCGCAAAAAGCTCTGGGGAATGCATCAGATGAATCGCAATCGTGGTCGGATCATGCTCGCCCGCAATGGGACCGCCCTGCTCGCCTTCGCCCTGCTCGGCGCGTGCACGCCGCCGCCCGCGGCCACTCCGGCGCCATCGGCCGCCGCGTGCACGTTCGCCAACCCCGTGGCGCGGGGGGCGGACCCGTGGGTGGAGCTGAGCGACGGCTGGTACTACATGGCGCAGTCCAAGAACCCCGAGGGGCAAAATAGCAGCGTGTGGGTCTTCCGGTCGAGGAAGCTCATCGATCCCATGCGCGACAGCGTGCGCGTGTGGACGTCGCCGGACAGCGGCTGGAACCAGACGCACGTGTGGGCCCCCGAGATCCGCCGCGTGGACGGCCGCTGGTACATCTACTACGCCGCAGGCCGCCCCGGCCCCGCCGACGCGCCGTTCATCTACCAGCGCGCGGGGGTACTGCGCGCCACGGGCGATAATCCGCAGGGCGCGTGGGAGGACCTCGGCCAGCTCGACACCGGCGGCGAGCTCTCCACGCGAGCGGACGACGTGTGGGCGATCGACTTCACGGTGCACCGGCTGAACGGGCAGCTCTACGGCTTCTGGTCCGGGTGGGAGAACAACACGCCGCTGGCCCGCACGCCGCAGTACATCTACGTGGCGCGCATGTCCGACCCGCACACCATCAGCGGGCCGCGCGCGCAGATCTCCGCCCCCACCGAGAGCTGGGAGCGGCGCGTGGACCCGAAAGATGGGCTGGACCTGAACGAGGGGCCGCAGATCCTGGAGCGCAACGGGCAGGTCTTCATCATCTACTCCACGCGTGAGTCGTGGACGCCGGCGTACCGCCTGGGCCAGCTTCGCCTCAACAGCCCCACGGCGGATCCCATGCAGCGCTCGAGCTGGACCAAGAGCGGCCCCGTGTTCGCCGCGGCCAACGGGGTGCACGGGCCGGGTCACAACGGCTTCACGAAGTCGCCGGACGGCACGGAGGACTGGATCATCTACCACGCCAAGGTCGACACGCTCCCCAACTGGAACCGCGTGATCCGCGCACAGCGCTTCACCTGGCGGGCGGACGGGTCGCCGGAGTTCGGGGAGCCGGTCGCGTCCGGGGTGCGGATGCGTGTGCCGTCGGGCGAGCCGTGTGACCGCTGACGAGAAGATGGAGCTTTCACACGATCTGCCCGGCGCGCTCCGCGAGCAGCCGCACCGGCGCTTCAACCCGCTGACCGGGGAGTGGGTGCTGGTGTCGCCGCACCGCGCGCTGCGGCCGTGGCAGGGGCAGGTGGAGGATCTCGCGCCCGTCCACCGCCCGGCGCACGACCCCGCGTGCTACCTGTGCCCCGGCAACGAGCGCGCGGGCGGCCACCGCAACCCGGAGTACACGGGCGTCTTCGTCTTCGACAACGACTTCGCCGCGCTGCGCCCCGGCGCGGAGCCGGCGGAGATGGACGTGGCCGGCCTGCTGGTGGCGCGCGCCGAGCCGGGGGTGTGCCGCGTGATCTGCTTCTCGCCGCGACACGACCTTTCGCTCCCGGATCTGGAGCTCGCGGCCATGCGCGGCGTGGTGGACGTGTGGGCGGAGGAGTACGCGCGCCTCGGCAGCCGCCCGGAGATCGGCCACGTGCAGATCTTTGAGAACAAGGGCGAGATGATGGGCTGCAGCAACCCGCATCCCCACGGCCAGATCTGGGCGCAGGAGTCGGTGCCGCAGGCTCCTGCCCGCGAGACGCAGCGGATGGGCGAGCACTGGGAGCGCCATAGCCGCACCCTGCTGGCCGACTACCTGCGCCTGGAGGAGGCGAGCGGCGAGCGGGTGGTGCTCGCCAACGATGTCTTCGTCGCCCTAGTCCCCTTCTGGGCGGTGTGGCCGTTCGAGACGCTGGTCGTCGCCCGCCGCCCCGTGCCCTCGCTGCCGGAGCTGGACGATGCGGAGCGCGACGGGCTGGCGGACATCCTGGGGCGGCTCACGCGGCGCTACGACAACCTGTTCGGCGTCTCCTTTCCGTATTCGGCCGGGGTGCACCAGGCGCCCACCGACGGCCGCCCGCACCCGGAGTGGCACCTCCACATGCACTTCTACCCGCCTCTTCTGCGCTCGGCCACCGTCAAGAAGTTCATGGTGGGCTACGAGATGCTGGGCGAGCCGCAGCGCGACGTCACCCCGGAGAGCAGCGCCGAGCGCCTGCGCGCCCTCCCCGAGACGCGGGGCGCGCGATGAGGGTGCTGGTGACGGGCGGCGCCGGCTACATCGGCAGCGCCGCGGTGGTGGAGCTGCTCGAGGCGGGGCACGAGGTGACCGTCTTCGACGACCTGTCGCAGGGGCACCGCGAGGCGCTCCACCCCGCCGCCGCCTTCGTGAACGGCACCCTGGCGGACCGCGCCGCGATCGACCGTGCGCTGGCGGAGCACCGGCCGGAGGGGATCCTCCACTTCGCGTCGCACACGCTGGTGGGCGAGTCGATGGAGAAGCCCTTCCTGTACCTGGGCGACAACGTGCGCTGCGGGCTGAACCTGATGGAGAGCGCCGCCGCGCACGGAGTGCGGCGCTTCATCCTCTCCTCCACCGCCAACCTGTTCGGCATCCCGGACCGCATCCCCATCGACGAGACGGCGCCCATCACCCCCGGCAGCCCGTACGGCGAGGGGAAGTACATCCTGGAGAGGATGCTGCACTGGATGGACGACCGCTTCGGGATGCGCTACGCCGCGCTGCGCTACTTCAACGCCGCAGGCGCCGTGTCGCCCGACCTGGGGGAGGACCACCATCCGGAGACGCACCTGATCCCCCTGGTTCTGCAGGTGGCGCTGGGGCAGCGCGAGCGGGTGATGGTCTTCGGCGACGACTACAACACGCCGGACGGCACCTGCGTGCGCGACTACGTGCACGTGAGCGACCTGGCGCAGGCGCACGTGCTGGCGCTGCACGCGCTGGACGACGGAAGCCGCACCTACAACCTGGGGAACGGCCGCGGATTCAGCGTGCGCGAGGTGATCGAGACCGCGCGCGCCGTCACCGGCCACCCCATACCCGCCGGCGTGAGCCCGCGCCGCCCCGGCGACCCCGCGGTGCTGGTGGCCGCGAGCGACCGCATCCGCGCGGAGCTGGGGTGGGCGCCGCGCCACCCGGAGCTGCGCGGCATCATCGAGAGCGCGTGGGCCTGGCACCGGTCGCACCCGCACGGCTACGCCCCCGCCCCCTGACCCGCACATGACGAGCAACGACTCCCTCCAGGCCACCGTGGTGCGCGCGTTCGAGGAGCGCTTCGGCGAGCCGCCCGCCGCGGTGGTGCGCGCGCCCGGACGGGTGAACCTGATCGGCGAGCACACGGACTACAACGAGGGCTTCGTCCTTCCCATGGCCATCGACCGCGCCGTGTGGATCGCCCTCCGCCCCCGCAGCGACCGCGTCGTCTCCGTCCACTCGCTGGACTTCGGCGAAGAGCGGTCGTTCGACATCGGCCACCTGGCCAGCAGCGGGAACGGGTGGATCGAGTACCTGCAGGCGATGGCGTGGGCGCTCCAGAAAAAGGACCGCGGCCTCGTGGGCTGGGAGGGCGTCACCGCCGGCGACGTGCCCATCGGCGCCGGCCTCTCGTCCAGCGCGGCGCTGGAGCTGGCTACCGCGCGCGCCTTCGCGGCGATGGCGGGCTTCGCCTGGAACCCGCGCGAGATGGCGCAGCTCGCCCAGCGCGCGGAGAACGAGTGGGTGGGCGTCTACTGCGGGATCATGGACCAGATGATCTCCGCCTCCGGCCGCGCGGGGCACGCGCTGCTGATCGACTGCCGCTCGCTCGATACGCGCGCCGTCCCCCTGCCGCCGGGGACCTCGGTGGTGATTCTGGACACCGCCACCCGGCGCGGTCTGGTGGACTCGGCGTACAACGAGCGGCGGCGGCACTGCGAGCAGGCGGCCGGCGTGCTGCACGTCCGTGCCCTCCGCGACGTGACGCCGGAAGCCTTCGAGGCCCGCGCCGGCGAGATCGAGCCGGTGATGCGCCGCCGCGCCCGCCACGTGGTCACCGAGATCGCGCGCACCGTGGAGGCCGCGGGCGCGCTGGAGCGCGGCGACGCCACCACCGTGGGCCGCCTGATGGACGCCAGCCACGCCTCGCTCCGCGACGACTTCGAGGTCTCGCGCGCGGAGCTGGACACCATCGTGGAGCTGGCCCAGGCGCACCCCGGCTGCTACGGCGCGCGCATGACCGGCGCCGGCTTCGGCGGCTGCGCCGTGGCCCTGGTTCGCGCCGAATCCGCCCCCGATTTCGCGCAGACCGTGGCCGACGAGTACCGCGCCCGCGCCGGCCTGGAGCCGCGCGTCTACGTCTGCTCCGCGTCGGACGGGGCGAGCGTGGAGGCCCTCACCCCGACCCTCTCCCGATAACAGCAGAGGCTGGCGCCTCTGTTATCGAGAGAGGGGGGAGGCGCTCGCCGCGATCTATGTTGGTCGCGGAAAAATCCCTGGTAGGGGCAGCCCGGCGTGGCTGCCCGTGCCCGCCCCGTCACCGTCGCCTGCCTAACGCACCCGGAGCACGCCGTTGATCATCACCGACGTCACCACCCTGAAGCTGCACTACACGATGGACGTGGCGATGGCGGACGCCATCCACTACATGCCTTCGCGCCCCACGCTGCTGGTGCAGGTGCACACGGATGCGGGGATCGTGGGGCTGGGCGAGGCGGCGGCGTACGGCGGGTTCCTGGAGAGCACCGAGTCGCTCATCCTCGGCGAGCTGAAGCGCACCGTCGTGGGCCAGGACCCGTTCCGCATCGAGCGGCTCTGGCAGATGATGGCGTCGCGCGCCCACCAGCGCGGCCGCCGCGGGATGCTGATGCAGGCCATCTCCGGCGTGGACATCGCGCTCTGGGACATCGTGGGGCAGGCCACGGGCACCCCGCTCTACCGGCTGCTGGGCGGCTACCGCGACCACCTTCCCGTGTACGCCTCCGCCGGCTTCTACGCGGCGGGCAAGGATGCGGCGGCGCTGGCGGAGGAGGTGGGCGGATACGCGGAGCGGGGCTTCGGCTGCATCAAGATCAAGGTGGGCCGCCAGCCGGACGCCCTCCTCAACCCCCTCCCTGACATGATGGCGCCGGACTACGCCACCGTCACCTTCGAGGAAGACGTGGAGCGCGTCCGCGCCGCCCGCGCCGCCATTGGTCCGAAGGTGAAGCTGGCGATCGACGCCAACAATGCGTGGACTCCGTCGCTCGCGCTGCGCTTCATGGAGGCGGTCAGGGACCAGGACATCTATTGGCTGGAGGAGCCGGTGGGGACGGAGGACATCGAGGGCTCCGCGCTGGTGGCGCACCGGGTGACCACGCCGGTCGCCGGCTACGAGACGGAGTCGTCGCTCCCCGGCTTCCGCGAGCTGATCTCGCGCCGCGCGGTGGACATCGTGCAGCCGGACGTGATCTGGTCCGGCGGCATCACCGAGACGCGCAAGATCGCCGCCTTGGCGCACGCCTACGGCCTCCCGGTGATCCCGCACAACTTCTCGTCCGCGGTGGCGGCGATCGCCAACATGCACTTCATCGCCTCCATCCCCAACGGAAGCTGGCTGGAGCTGGACCAAAACCCCAACCCTCTCCGCACCGAGCTCTTCCAGGAGCCCCTCACCGTCCGCCCGGACGGCACCATGGCCCTTCCGGAACGCCCGGGGTTGGGCGTGGCGCTGAACCCGGAGACGGTGGAGCGGTACCGGGTCGAGCGGCACGGTCCGTAGAGGCAGGGTACGGCGTCGCGGCGGGCACGGGCAGCCACGTGGGGCTGCCCCTACGGGTGTGGATGCCCAAATCGCCAGTGTCGAGGTCGGGCGAGGGTGGGCAGACACGCAGGTCTGCGCCAAGGGGTGTGGGTGCCGAATGGCGAGAGTCGCGGCCGGGGCGAGGGCGGGCAGACACGCAGGTCTGCCCCTACCGGGCGGCGGTGTGCGTGGGGCAGTGCGGCGGAGCGGCGGCGGGCACGGGCGCGATAAATCGCGCCCCTACCGGATCTGTGCGACGCGCGCGGAGTTCTCCCCCTCACCCGCCCTGCGCCCCCGCAGGCGGGGGAGGGGGCCGGGGGGAGGGGGCCCTCCGCCCCACCACACCCAACACAAAGGCGGCGTGCGGCTACACGACAAGACGGCGGTGATCACGGGCGCCGGTTCGGGGATCGGGAGGGCGATGGCGCTCCTCTTCGCGCGCGAAGGAGCCCGCGTGCTGGCCGCGGACCTCGACGGCGCGGCGGCGGAGGCGACCGCGGCGATGGTGCACGCGGAGGGCGGGCTCTGCCTGCCGCACACGGTGGACGCCAGCGAGCCGGAGCAGGTGCGCCGTATGATCGAGACGGCGATCTCCGAGATGGGACGCATCGACGTGCTGTGCAACAACGCCGGGATCGGCTCCACCACCGATGTGGTGGAGTGCGAGCCGGAGGACTGGGACCGCGTGATGGCGGTCAACGTCCGCAGCGTCTTCCTGGGGTGCAAGTACGCGCTGCCGCACATGGTGAAGCGGGGGCGCGGCGCCATCGTCAACACCGCCTCCGTGGCGGGGATGGTGGGGGTGCCGAAGCGCGCCTCGTACTGCGCCAGCAAAGGCGCCGTCATCGCGCTCACCCGGCAGGTGGCGATGGACTTCGTGAAGCAGGGGATCCGCGTCAACTGCGTCTGTCCAGGGACGGTGGACTCGCCCTGGGTGGAGCGCCTGCTGGCCGGCGTCGAGGACAAGGCCGAAGCGCGCGCCGCCCTCGAAGCCCGCCAGCCGATGGGCCGCCTGGGCACGCCCGAGGAGGTCGCCGCCGCCGCGCTCTACCTGGCCTCCGACGACGCGGCGTTCGTGACCGGCACCTCCATCGTACTCGACGGCGGCTGGACCGCCGCCTGATCACAAGGAAAGCAGATGGACGCACGTCTCGAAAGCCACGCGATGCTCATCGGCGGGGAGTGGCGCGGCGCCGCGGGGGGCGCGGTGCGGCCGGTGCTCAACCCGGCCACCGGCGAAGCGTTCGCGGAGGTGCCGGAGGGGACGCGCGACGACGCACGCGCCGCGCTGGAAGCCGCCCGCGCCGCGCAGCCCGCCTGGGAAGCGCTCAGCGGCGTGCAGCGCGGCGCGTACCTCGCCCGCATTGCGCGCGCGATCGAGGCGGACTCCGAGCGGCTGGCGCGCGTGGTGGTGCGCGAGCAGGGGAAGCCGCTGGTGGAGGCGCGCGGCGAGATTGGCGGCGCGGCGGGCTTCTTCGACTACTTCACCAGCTTTGCGCGCGCCCCCGCCGGCGAGATCCTCCCCTCCGACGCGCCGGACGAGGACATCTGGATCCGCAGCGTTCCCTACGGCGTGGTGGTGGCCATCATCCCGTGGAACTACCCGGCGGCGCTCTTTGCCCGCAAGGTGGCGCCGGCGCTGATGGCCGGGAACACCATCGTGGTGAAGCCGCACGAAGACACCCCGCTCAGCGCCCTGGAGCTGGCCCGCGTCTGCGAGGCGGCGGGGCTGCCGCCGGGCGTCGTCAACGTGGTGACGGGCGCCGGGCGCGAGGTGGGCGACGCGCTGGTCCGCGACCGCAACACCAACCTGGTGACGGTTACCGGCTCCGTGCGGGCCGGCCGCGAGATCCTGGCCGCCGCCGCCGAGAACATCACCGTCGTTTCGCTGGAGCTGGGCGGCAAGGCGCCCTTCATCGTGATGGAGGATGCCGACGTGGAGCTCGCGGTGCGCCACGCCATCCACGCGCGCTTCGTGAACTGCGGCCAGGTGTGCACCTGCAACGAGCGCACGTACGTCCACCGCCGCGTCTTCGACCACTTCCTGGAGCGCTACGTGACGCTGGCCGGCGGGCTGCGCATGGGCGACCCGATGCGCACCGACGTCGACCTGGGCCCCAAGGTCAACGAAGCTGAAGTGGTCAAAGTGGACGCAATGGTGGCACGCGCACTCCAGCAGGGCGCGGAGGTGGTGCTGGGCGGCCGGCGTCCCGAGGGCGGCGAGTTCGGGCGCGGCTTCTGGTACCAGCCGACGGTGCTCACCGGGGTGCGCAACGACATGGAGATCATGCAGCAGGAGGTCTTCGGCCCGGTGTCGCCGGTGATGGCGTTCGACGACTTCGACGAGGCGATCGCGCTCGCCAACGACACGCCGTACGGCCTGAGCGCCTACCTCTTCACGAGCGACCTCAAGAAGATGATGCGCGCCGTGAATGCGCTGCGCTGCGGCGAGGTGTACATCAACAAGATCGGGCCCGAGCAGTTCCAGGGCTTCCACGCGGGCTACGGCCTCAGCGGCATGGGCGGCGACGACGGCCACCACGGCTACGCCCACTACTTCCGCAAGAAGACCGTCTACGTGAGCTACGGCGACGGATCCACGGAGGGGATGATGCCGTACGGATCGGCCGCCGCCCCGCTGCCGCCGCAGTAGCGGATGCACGTCTCGCTCGCCTACGGCCGCGGCCGGCTGCAGGTAGCCGTCCCCGACGATGCGGTGGTGATCTCCCCGCGCGAGTTCCCGGGGCTGCCGGACGAGCACGCCGCGTTCCTGGAAGCCGTGCGCGCGCCGGTCGCCGCCGCGCCGCTCCGCGCGCTGGCGACGGAGCGCTCCACCGTCGCCATCTCCATCTCGGACATCACGCGC
Source organism: Longimicrobium sp. (assembly GCA_036387335.1). Classification (NCBI taxonomy): domain Bacteria; kingdom Pseudomonadati; phylum Gemmatimonadota; class Longimicrobiia; order Longimicrobiales; family Longimicrobiaceae; genus Longimicrobium; species Longimicrobium sp. The sequence continues at coordinate 8,476 of DASVTZ010000210.1, read as the reverse complement.
CCCACCCCCAGCGAGCGCCTGGTCCCCTGGATCATGGCGGAGCTGGCGCACGTGCCGCGCGAGAACTTCGTCATCCTGAACGGCACCGGCTCGCACCGCCCCAACACGCGCGACGAGCTGGTGACGATGCTCGGCGCGGAGATCGTGGACACCGTTCGCATCGTCAACCACGACGCCTTCGCGGAGTCGGGGCTCACCCGCGTGGGCGACACCCCGCTGGGTGGCGAGGTGTGGGTGAGCGACGAGTGGCTGCGCGCGGGCGTCCGGATCGTGACGGGCTTCGTGGAGCCGCACTTCTTCGCGGGATTCAGCGGCGGCGCCAAGGGGGTGATCCCGGCGCTGGCGGGGATCCGCACCATCAAGCACCTCCACAGCGCGCGCATGATCGGCGACCCGGGCTCCACCTGGGCGCGGCTGGAGGGGAACCCGGTGCAGGAGGAGATCCGCGCCGCCGTGGCGATGGCGCCGCCGCACTTCCTGGTCAACGTCGCCATCAATCCGCGCCGCGAGATCACGGGCGTGTGGGCGGGCCACTATCTGCGGGCGCACGAGGATGCGTGCCGCTTCGTCGCGCGCCACGCCACCCGCGCGGTGGACCACGCGTTCGACGTGGTCCTCTCCACGAACAGCGGCTACCCGCTCGACCAGAGCGTCTATCAGGCGGTGAAGGGGATGAGCGCCGCCGCGCGCATCGTGAAGCCCGGCGGCGCCATCGTCGTCGCCGCCGAGTGCAGCGACGGCCTCCCCAACCATGGCAGCTTCAAGGACCTCCTGCGCATGCGCGAGACCGCCGAAGATCTCCTGCGCATGATCGAGGAGCCCGGCTTCGAGATGCACGACCAGTGGCAGGCGCAGTGTCAGGCGCTCGTGCAGCGCCGCGCCGAAGTGCACCTCTTCTCCACCCTCCCCCCCGACACCGTCCGCTCCGCCATGCTCATCCCCAGCACCGACATCGAAGCGACCCTCGACGCACTGCTCCGCCGCTACGGCCCCACCGCCCGCGTCGCCGTCCTGCCAGAGGGCCCACAGACCGTAGCCCACGTAGCCGCATAGCGCGATACAACACCCCACCCGCCCCCTTTCCAACCTCCCCCTCCCCCAGGCAGTTTTGGGGGAGGGGGATGCGTCGCGGAGCGACGCTGGGGGTGGGGCCCACAACCGGAGCACGCGATGAAGCTGGTGACGTACGATGCACAGGGCCGCGCGCGTATCGGCGCGCTCGTCGAGGGCGGAGTGGTGGACCTGGGAACCGTCGCGGCGGACATGCTGTCGCTGATCGAGCGCGGCGAGGCGGGGCTGGACGAGGCCCGCGCCGCGGTGGAAGCGGCGAGCGAGGTCCTCCCGATGGAGCGCGTGCGCCTCCTCGCACCCATCCCGCGGCCGCGCAAGAACATCGTGTGCCTGGGGATGAACTACGCGGCGCACGCCTACGAGTCGGCGCGGGCGAAGGGGCTGCCGGAGAAGCTCCCCGAACACCCCGTCTTCTTCACCAAGTCACCCACCACGGTCATCGGCCCCGGTGCCGAGATCCCGCTCGACGCCGCGATCACCACGCAGCTCGACTGGGAGGTGGAGCTCGGGTTCGTACTGGGGCGCACGGGAAAGAACATCGCCCGCGAAGACGCGCTCGGCTACATCTTTGGCTACACCGTCATCAACGACGTCTCCGCGCGCGACCTCCAGAACCGGCACCAGCAGTTCTTCAAGGGGAAGAGCCTGGACGGCACCTGCCCCATGGGCCCGTGCATCGTCACCGCGGACGAGCTGCCGGACGCGGGCGACCTCGCGCTCTCGCTGCGGCTCAATGGAAAGACGATGCAGGACAGCCGCACGCGCGACCTGGTGTTCGACATCCCCACCATCATCGCCGTGCTCTCGCGCGGGCAGACGGTGGAGGCGGGCGACGTGGTCTCGACCGGCACGCCCAGCGGGGTGGGGATGGGGCTGGATCCGCAGACGTGGCTCAAGCCGGGCGACGTGCTGGAGGCGGAGATCGAGCGCATCGGCGTGCTGCGCAACACGGTCGCCGCCGCGTAGCCGTGCAGCCGTACCCCGGCCCGGCGGACCCCGCGCTCCTGGCGCTCAACCCGTACGAGGCGCGCACCGCGGCGGCGGTCTTCGAGCGGATGTTCCCGGCCGACGAGCACGGCCCGGGCGCCGCCGAGCTGGGCGTGCTGGCCTACGTGGACCGCGCGCTCGCCGGCGCCTACCGCGACCGGGTGGACGAGTACCGCACGGGGCTGGCGAGCTTCGACCGCGCCGCCTGCCGCCGCCACGACCGCCCGTTCGCCGACTGCGCGCCCGCCGAGCAGGACGCGCTCCTGGCCGAGCTGGAGGCGGGGACGCTGGACGGCTTCCGCGTGCCGCCGCCGCGCGACTTCTTCGCCATGCTGCGGCAGCACCTGCAGGAAGGGCTCTTCGCCGATCCCGCGTACGGCGGCAACCGGGGGAAGGCGGGGTGGCGCTTCCTGGGGCACCCGGGCGTCTGGTTCGAGAATACGGCCGAGGAGAACCTCGCCACCGAGCCCGCCACCAAGAACGGGATCATCCTCTCGCTGGCCGACGTGGGCTACTCGCTGGACGGCGGCCCGCGCGAGCCCGTGGAGATCCCCGGCTACGATCCGCAGCGCGGCGCCGAGCCCCCGGGCGCCGCGGACGTCGTGCTGGTAGGCGTGGGAGCGGCGGGGTCGATGGCGGCGTCCATCCTCTGCAAAGCAGGGCTGCGCGTGGTGGGGCTGGAGGCCGGTCCGTGGCGCACCAGCCGCGACTTCGTGCCGGACGAGCTGGGCTCCTCGTACTACTGCCGCGGCGGAATGGGCCCCAAGTTCCTGGCCGAGACGCCGCGCTGGCGCCGCAACGAGCACGAGCCCACCCGCCCCGCTACTTTCACGCTGGGGCGGATGATGAACGGGGTCGGCGGCTCCGTCATCCACTGGGGCGGCGCGCTCCGCCGCTGCCATCCGCATCACTTCCGTTTCCTCTCTCACCTGCGCGAGACGGGCGCGGACCGGCTTCTTCCCGAGGGCCACACGCTGGCCGACTGGCCGGTGTCGTACGACGAGCTGGAGCCGTACTACGCGGCGCTGGAGCACCACATCGGCGTGGCAGGCGACGCGCGCGCCAACCCGTTCGTGCCGCGCTCCGGCGGGTACCCGCTGCCGCCCGTGCGCCCCTTTCGCATGGGCGAGCTCTTTCGCCAGGGGGCAGAGTCGCTGGGGCTGCATCCGTACCCCACCCCCGTGGCCGTCAACAGCGAGCCGTACAACGGCAACCCGGCCATCACCTACTGCGCGTGGAGCGGCGGCTTCGGCCCCTTCAACGACGAGCGCTGGCATCCGGGGCAGACCTGGGTCCCCCGGGCGCTCGCGACCGGCAACTTCGACCTGCGCACCCACTGCCGCGTCCTCCGCGTCCTCACCGACGTCGACGGGCACGCGAGCGGCGTGGAGTACGTGGACGCCAACGGCACCGCGCGGATTCAGGAGGCGCGCACGGTCATCCTGTGCAGCTACACGTTCGAGAACGTGCGGCTGATGCTCCTTTCGGGGAGCGGCCAGCATCCGCACGGGGTGGGGAACGATGCGGGGCAGGTGGGGAAGCACGTGATGAGCAAGCTGTGGTCAGACGTCTCGGGCCACTTCCCCGGCGTCGTCTTCAACGCCCACACCGGCCCCGCCGCGCAGATGTGGAGCCTGGACGACTACATCTCCGCGGGCTTCGACTCGGCGGCGCACGGGTTCATCGGCGGCGCGGCGCCCAACGTGGAGAACCAGCGCCTCCCCATCCAGATCAGCCGCGAAGCGCTGCCGCCGGAGGTGCGCTCGTGGGGCCGCCCGTACCGCGACCACCTGCGCGAGTGGCAGCACGTGGCCGCCGTGCGCCTGCAGCCGGACACGCTCCCGTACCACGCCAACTACCTGGAGCTGGACCCGCTCCACCGCGACCGCAGCGGCCTGGGGCTCCCGCTGCTGCGCATCACCTACGACATGCAGCCCAACGAGCACCGCATGTCCGAGTTCATGGAAGGCGAGGCGGAGAAGATCCTGCGCGCCATGGGGGCCGCACGCACGTGGCGCGGCCCCCGCTTCGCCGGCGTGGTGAGCAGCCACGAGCTGGGCGGCTGCCGGATGGGGCACGACCCCGCCACCTCGGTCGTCGATCTGGATCTCGAGGTCCACGACACGCCGGGGCTGCACGTGTTCGGCACGGCCGTCTTCCCCTCCTGCCACGGCGTCAACCCCACGCTCACCATGTGGGCCGTCTGCGCCCGCGCCGCCGAGCGCCTCGCCGCCCGGCTAAGAGGTTAGCTTGTCCGCCATGCCCCGCATCGCGACGGGCCGCCATCCCGGCCCCCAGCTCAGCCCCGAGCAGATCATCGCCACCGTGAGCGCCCTGCGTACGCGCATCCACGAGCGCTTCCCCGGCAGCGGCCTGGAGCGTCTCTCGACCGACCTGCTGCGCATCGCCGAAGCGACGGGGGAGCAGCTCCGCTGGGTGGCGCGCCCGCACCTGCCGCTGCGTGTCGGTGGATGGGCGGCGATCGCGCTCCTGGCGGCCGCGCTCGTCTCGCTGGTGCTGCGCATGGACGCGCCCGCCGCGGGGCTCACCATCGTGGAGCTCCTCCAGACGACCGAGAGCGCCATCAACGACGTGATCCTGCTGGGCGCCGCCGTCTACTTCCTGGCGAGCGCCGAGGCGAGGGTCAAGCGCCGCCGTGCCCTGCGCTTCATCCGCGATCTGCGCGCCGTGGCCCACATCGTGGACATGCACCAGCTCACGAAGGATCCGGGCACCCTCGTCAACGTGGGCAGCGACACCCCCTCCTCCCCGCGCCGCACCCTCAGCCGCTACGAGCTCTCCCGGTACCTCGACTACTGCTCGGAGATGCTGGCCCTCAACAGCAAGCTCGCCGCCCTCTACGCCCAGAACTTCGACGACCCCGTCGTCCTCGCCGCCGTCGACGAGGTCGAGACGCTCACCACCGGCCTCTCCGCAAAGGTGTGGCAGAAGATGGTCATCCTGAACACGCCGACCGGCGAATAGCGTCGCGGCATACCCGTGGGCGCGACGGAGGGCAGACACGCAGGTCTGCCCCTACCGGGCGTTGTTGCGCGCAATGGGCGACGGAGCGGCGCCCGGTGATGGGACCCGTGCGAAACGCGCGGAGATGCCCGCGTACCGCCCCTCCCCCGCAGTTTGGGGAGGGGCCGCGAGGAACGAGCGGGGGAGGGGGCCCCCGCCGCCTTCCCCCACCCCCGCGGGGGTGTTACCATCAGAACGCAGGCCCGCGGTCGAGAGAGCAAGCACTCACGCTGGGAGGGGAAGCCATGAGGAAGCCGGTGAGCAAGCACGCGCTGCGCAGGTCGCTCGAGCAGGTCATGGGCGAGGGGATGATCCGCATCGACGAGCCGATCGGGACGGTGGTGGACCGTCTCTGGCACTTCGTGGAAAAGGAAGCGTTCGAGGGCGACGCGCGTAAGAAGGCCGTCCGCCCGCCCGAGCCGGTGGACGTCTGAGCACCCCCGCCGGCCGGCGCGCCCGCGACGAGCCCGGAGAGGGCACCGTGCAGAGCCCCGGCGAAAAGCGCCGGGGCTCTCTGCGTGGCGAGATCCTCTTCAGCCTCGCCTTCCTCTGCGGCGCCGCGCTCCTCCTGGCCGTCTGGACGCTGACCGTGGTCCGCGTGGCCGCGCCCAACTCCAGCCTCCTGGTTTGGATCCTCCTGGCGGTGGACGTGCTCGCCTTCGTCTTCCTGGGAAGCCACCTCATCCAGCGCCACGTGATGCGCCCCATCTCGCAGGCCGTCGGCGCCGCCGAGGCCATCGCGGGGGGCGACTACGAGCGCCGCGTACCCGTCGGCGACACGCGGGAGATGGCGGCGCTCGCCGGCGCCATCAACCGCATGACCGACCAGCTCCTGGAGAACCAGGAGCGCCTCTCGCACAACGTCCACTCCCTCGACGAGACCAACCGCATCCTCCTGGCCACGCAGCGCGACCTGGTGCAGGCGGAAAAGCTGGCCTCCATCGGACGCCTCTCGGCCGGCGTGGCGCACGAGATCGGCAACCCGCTCGGCGCGGTGCTCGGCTACACCTCGCTCCTGCGCAAGCGCGGCGCGGAGGCCGAGCTGGTGGACGGGCTGGATCGCGAGGCTCGGCGCATCGACCGCATCGTGCGCGCCCTGCTGGACTACTCCCGCCCCGCCCCCGCGCACCGCGAGCCGGTGGAGGTCAACGAGTCGCTGCGCCGCGTGCTCGGTCTCCTCCAGGCGCAGGAGCGGCTGGGCGAGGTGGAAGTGGAGATGAAGCTCGATCCCGGCGACACGGCGATCGTGGCCGATCCGCACCTCCTCGACCAGATCTTCCTCAACCTGATGGACAACGCCTGCAACGCGATGAACGGGCGCGGCAAGCTGGTGGTGAGGACGATCCTGGAGGAGTACCGCATCGACCGCCCGATCCCCTCGCGCCGCGCGGACGACCCGCCGGGGATCACGTACGCGCACCTGCGCCGCCCGCGCTTCGCCTCCGTGCGCGACGCCACGCGCATCGAGCCCGGCACGCCCATCGTGCGCACGGTGATCTCGGATACGGGGGTGGGGATCCTGGCCGAGAACATCGAGCACATCTTCGACCCGTTCTTCACCACCCGCGCGCCGGGGGAGGGAACGGGGCTCGGGCTTGCCATCGTCGCCAGCACCGTGGCAGAATTCGGAGGGCGCATCGAAGCCTCCTCCGCGGAGGGGGGCGGCGCCGTCTTCTCCGTCTGCTTCCCCACCGTCCAGGCCGAATCGTGAGCAACCGCAGGGTTCTGGTGATCGACGACGAGGCGGGGCTGCGCCACACCCTCCTCCTGATCCTGCGCGACGAGGGGTACCAGGTGCAGGTGGCCGAGGACGGCGAGGCCGGCCTGCGCGCCGCCGCCGCCGAGGACCCCGAGCTCATCCTGTGCGACGTGAGGATGCCGCGGCTGGGCGGCGTCGAGTTCCTGGAGCGCTACAAGGCGGCGGGCGGCGGCGGGCTCGTCATCATGATGAGCGCCTACGGCAGCATCGACGCCGCCGTCGAGGCGATGCGGCGCGGCGCCTACGACTACATCTCCAAGCCCTTCAACGCGGACGAGGTGATCCTCACCCTCCGCAAGGCCGAGGAGCGCGAGCAGCTTCGCCGCGAGGTCGCCCGCCTGCGCAAGGAAGTCGGCCAGCTCACCGGCACCGAGGGCGTCGTCGGCAGCTCCGCGGGGATGCGCGAGGTGCTGGAGCTGGCCGGCCGCGTCGCCCCCTTCCCCTCCACCGTCCTGATCACGGGCGAGAGCGGGAGCGGCAAGGAGGCCATCGCCCGCACCATCCATCGCTCCTCGCCGCGCAGCGCGCGCGCCTTCGTGGCCGTCAACTGCGGCGCCATTCCCGAGAACCTGCTGGAATCGGAGCTCTTCGGCCACGAAAAGGGCGCCTTCACCGGCGCCGACCGCGCGCGCGAGGGGGTCTTCGAGGAAGCGGACGGAGGCACCCTCTTCCTGGACGAGATCGGCGAGCTCCCCCTGGCCCTGCAGGTGAAGCTCCTGCGCGCAGTGCAGGAGCGCACCATCCGCCGCGTGGGCGGCAGCGGTGAGCGCGCGGTGGACGTGCGCGTGCTGGCCGCCACGGCGCGCGACCTGATCGAGGAGGTGAAGAGCGGCCGTTTTCGCGACGACCTCTTCTACCGGATCAACGTGGTGCAGATCCACGTGCCGCCGCTGCGCACGCGCCCGGAAGACATCCCGCTCCTGGCCGCGCACTTCCTGCGCATGCACGCGCGCCGCCTGCACATCGACTCCCCCGAGCTCCCGGCGAGCGTCCTCCCCATCCTGGCCGCCTACCCCTGGCCCGGCAACGTCCGCGAGCTGGAGAACGTCCTGGAGCGCGCCCTGGTCCTCTCCGGCGGCCGCATCACCGAGGAGCACCTCCCCTCGCACGTGCGCAGCGGCAAGGAGCTCTTCGAGGTCCGAGACGACGAGAGCGACCTCTCCGTGAAGCGCCGCCTCCCGGCCCTGGAGCGCACCCTCATCGCCCGCGCCCTGGAGCGCTGCGGCGGCAACCGCACCCGCGCCGCCGAGATCCTGGAGCTGTCGGTGCGCGCGCTGTCGTACAAGATCCAGGATTACGGGCTGGATTGAACTGCGGGGAATGGGGAATCGGGAATGGGGAATGGTTGGGCCTTGCGCGTGAGGCGGGCGGTGGCGCCGGGGCGGGCACGGGCAGCCACGTGGGGCAGCCCCTACGGGTTTGGGTGCCGGTGGACGGGGGTCGGAGCCGCGCCGGCCACGGGCGCGATAAATCGCGCCCCTACCGGATCTGTGGGGCGCACACGGTTTTCTCCCCCTCCCCCGCCCTGCGCCCCCGCAGGCGGGGGAGGGGGTCGGGGGGAGGGGGCCCCTCACCGCCTGAACTCCACCCCCTCATTCCACTGCGGCAGCTCCGGCATCGAGGCGCACTCGGCGG
>DASVTZ010000209.1 GCA_036387335.1 Longimicrobium sp. | reverse complement strand
CTTCACCCCCCGCTCGAAGCAGCTCGCCGCCACCGCGTGCAGCTCGTCGCTGGTGAGCGTGGTGGCCACCAGCACCTCGGCCACGTCCACCTCGTCCAGGATGCGCTCCAGCTCGGCCAGCGTGCCCATCGACGCCGGGTCTGGACGCCCGCCCGGCGTGAGGTGCCCCACCACGTACTGGTCGAAGTTGTTGTGGCCGCGCAGCGAGCGGATGGTGCTCCCCGCCTCGTCCAGGCTCCCCACGATCAGCGTGCGGCGCAGGCCCACGCCGCGCGCGTACGCCTGCCGCACCAGCAGGTCCGCGCCCTTGCGCCCCAGCGCCAGCGCCACGAATCCCGCCGTCGCGATCCCCGCCACCAGCGGCAGCGCCATGGGGATGCGGGGCGGAAAGGTGACGAGCACCCCCAGCAGCAGCGACGCCAGCGCCGCCGCCGAGGCCAGCCGCCCGCCGTCGCGGCGCGAGTCGCCGGGCGCGTAGGCGCGCAGGGCGTTGAGGCTGAGCAGGAAGCTGGCGACCACCAGCGGCACGAACGGCTCCACCACGTTCCACGCGCCGAACACGCGCGCCACGGCGAAGAGCACGAGGCCCACCAGCAGCCCATCCAGCAGGTGCAGCGAGACGACGCGAAGGACGCGGCGCAGCAGCGACGTGGCCAAGCGCCGGTGCGTGAGCTCCCGGCGCAGGCGCACGTCGTGGAAAGGCAGGTCCGGCAGCGCGGCGCGGTCATCCCGCGCAGCACGTTTCACCCGGGTGCCGCTTGACGTCTTTATGTCCATCCGAAAGGGCTGTCCTGGAAAAATTGCGCGCCTGGGGAAGAAACCCGGGGGCGGACGGCGCCCGACTCTGACGCCTGCACCCCCCGTCCACGTCACGCACGAGCGCCGCGGTCAGCACGAACGGTGCCGGTTGCGGGGCTCCGCGTGACCTGCCAGAACGCCGCACCTGCCCCGGATGTGACACTTTGCCCCGCCGGCTCCATACTGATCCAGCCGGCCGCGCGGCAAATGAAAGTGGACGCGTACCGGATCAGGCACACGTCCACTTTCATTTTACCACTTTCCATGGTCTTCTGCCAGCATGGCGCGCGCCAGCCGGCGCTCACGCCGGCTTGCGTGCGACGAACAGGTAGTTCTGGCAGAGCGGCGACATCACGGTTCCCAGCACGGCATCGGCCGCGTCGTAGGCGTGCGCCAGCGATCCCCACCCGCTCAGCGGCGCGGGCAGCCGCCCGAACACGTTGCGCGGGAGCGCCGCGTACCGGCGAACCCGCACCAGCCCCATCCCGCTCTCCGCGCACAGCCGGCGCACGTCGTCCGCGGTGTAGCGGTACAGGTGCGTGTGGCGGCCCGCGGAGCCGTTCACCCGTTCCACCAGGCTGTGCTGGTTGGGGAAGTGGTAGCACACGAAGTGGCCGCCCGGCCGCAGCACGCGCCGGATCTCGCGCAGGCTGCCGGCCTCGTCGCCCTCGAACTCGCGCACGTGCTCGAGCACACCCACCGAAAAGACGGCGTCGAAGCGGTTCTCGGGGTACGGCAGGCGCACGGGCTCGCCCGGCTCGCCCAGCTCGAAGTCGTAATCGCTCCCCAGGTGCCGGCGCAGCGCGAAGTCTTCGAAGGCGAAGCCGCTCACGCGGTGGCCCAACCGCTTCAGCGCATACGAGAAGTGCCCGTTTCCGCACCCCCAGTCCAGCACCTCGCTCCCGGCGGGGACCAGGCCGCGCGTCAGCCGGTAGAGGCGCCGGTACTGCGACGCGGTCACCATGCTGCGGAACTGGAGCAGGTCGGCGGTGCTCGGGTCCGTCTCACGGATCCGCATCAGCTCGCGAAAGATCTCGTCGTCCGTCGGCGCGGCGGCGGGTGTCACTGGCAATGCCCTGTGCGCGGAGAGAGGGAACGGCGGGGAAAAAGCATCACACGGAGACGCGGAGGAAAGGGAAAGGCCACAGAAAAAACGACTCTGTGGCTCCGTGTGAGGAAACGACCTTCGGCCTCAGTACGCCCCTTCCCCGCGCAGCACCACCACCATGGTGCGCAGCATAATGCGCACGTCCAGCCAGAGCGACCATTCCGCGATGTAGCTGCGCTCCATGCGCAGCACCTCGTCGAAGTCCGTCACCAGGTTGCGCCCGCTCACCTGCCACGGCCCCGTGATCCCCGGCGTCACCGCCAGCCGCTCGAAGTGCCGCGCCTCGAAGCGCTCCATGTCC
>DASVTZ010000208.1 GCA_036387335.1 Longimicrobium sp. | reverse complement strand
AAATGGCGCCCGCTCTTCAGCGGGCGCCATTTCTTTCGGTAGACCTCGATCACGTCCCCGCCCCCACCGCTTCCTCCGCCGTCACCGCTTCGGGCGACAGGGTGTCCATGAAGGAGCTGACGGAGAAGACGGCGTTGCCGGGGCCGGCGACGCCGTAGCCGGGGGGCGGCTTCAGGCCATGCTTCTCCAGCGTCTCGCGGTAGACCTCCAGGAGGCGGATGTGGTACTCGAGCGGGGCCCCCTCCGGGTTGTCCTTGCCGAGCGGGGTGGAGGGCTCCGGGCACCAGGTGGTGAAGCGCGGCGTGATCCCGCGCGACATGAAGTGGTCGAGGCCCTCCGCTGTGGAGGCGATCGCCTCGTCGACGGTGGCGAACCCGAACGGCTTCGCCATCTCCACGCCGGCGACGAAGTTGGGGATCACGTAGCGGGGCCCGAACACCTCCGCCGCGTCGAAGATGCGCCGGTGCCACTCCTCGCGGCCCACGTACCGCTCCTTGCCGGGGCAGATGATCTCGAACAGCCGCTTGTCCCACACCTCGTAGTTGGGGTGGTAGATGCGGATGCCGTAGTCGAAGTAGCGCTGCACGTCCTCACGCGGCAGCGCCTGCGCCACCACCTTGCCGATCCACCGGCCCGGGAAGCGCTCCTCGATGGCCTGCGCGTAGCGGCCGTAGAAGTCCGCCTCGGCCAGCCCGTCTACCTTCGACGTCACCGAGCCGCCCGTGAGCGTGTAGGCCTGCGACACGCGCGCGGTGTCGTAGCGGTCGATGATGGCGAGCGCCTCCAGCACGTCGTCCACGGGCTTGACGCCGGTGTAGGGGCGGCCTTCCTGTTTGTGCTGGCGCCAGTTGTGGTTGATGTCGCAGTACTGGCACTCCTCCTTGGCGCCGAAGTACTGGCAGAGGCGCAGCACGGTCAGGTAGATGAGGTAGCCCCACTGGATGGTGGGCGCCGTCTCCATCACCGTCTTGCCGTTGGCGAGGCCGTGGCGGTAGTACTCCGGCATCGGCGGCAGCGCGACGTCGGCGATGACGCGGCCGTCGAGCCACATCTGCAGCGTCCCCGTTTCGCCGCGCGTGATGCGGTACGGCGAGTCCGGGTTGGTGCGCACCGAGACGATGGTGCGCCGCAGCTCCCACGGGCCGCCGGTGAGCGCGACTTCTTCGGGCGGACGGCGGATGGCGGCGGTGCCCAGCTCCTTGAGGGGCTTCTGGTCGAAGGAGAAGATGAAGTACGACTTCGGCTTGACCTCGCCTTCCAGGTTGTCGCTGAGCGCCGAGTCGTCGAACGCGATCCCGGTGCGCAGCAGATCCTCCTTGAGCACCGCCTCCCGCGGAATGTGCGGGAAGCGGGCGATGAGTCCTTCTACCTGCTCGGTACGTGTATTCATCAGGGTTCCGTGTAATGACGGCAGAAACAGGTGCGTCAGTGCGTTTTCCATTTGTCATCCTGAGCGACGCGCCTCACCGACCTCTCCTGCGCTCAGGCCTGTGGCGCGTAGCGAAGGATCTACTGCGCGGGCCTGGTCGTTCGCCCCAGGCCTCGTGCCTCGCCGGCTAGATCCTTCGTTCGCCGCAGCGAGTATGGCGCGCGTCGCCGGCATCTCGCCGGGCGGCTCTCTCAGGATGACAGGGTGGTTCAAACGCACTCACGCACTAACGCACTAACGCACTTCTTTTCCCGGATGCGACGCGCGCTGAAGCCGATCCCGCACTCCCGCCCA
>DASVTZ010000207.1 GCA_036387335.1 Longimicrobium sp. | reverse complement strand
GGGTGGGCCGCGCTCCGTCTCGGCCCTGCCGATGCCGCGGCGCGCGCGCTCGCGGCGGCCTCGGTCGCGCTCGGGCTGTGGGTGCTCGCGAAAGGCGTCGGCGCGCTCGCCGGACGCGAGGTGATGGGGGAGGGCGACGCGCTCCTCCTCGCCTTCCTCTCGGTCGTGGTCGGGTTCGGGCGGATCGGCACCTTGCTTTCCGCGGCGGCGACGCTGGCGCTGGCCGTCTTCGCCGCGCGCCTGTTGCCGGATGGCTGGCGCGGGCCGGCGGTAGGGATTGCGGGCTGTCTGGCGGCGGCGGCGTTCCTGGCTGGCGGATGGGTACGGCTCGCCGCACTGGCGCTCCCGCTCGCCGCCGTCTGGCCGCGCCGGCACCAGGTCACCGAGCCCCTCCCCTTTGGGCCCATGCTGGCTGCGGGTGCCGTCCTCGCCCTCTTCGCGCCGGGCGCGGCGCCCATCCTCCCCCGGCCGCAGCACGCGGCGGCCGTTCACGCACCCCTCTTCTCGAATCCCTCGCGATGAAGCTCCTTCTCTGCATCCCAGCCGCGCTCCTGATGGCTACGGCGACCCACGCGCAGCGCCCGGTGGCGTCCGGCACGACGGCGGCGCTCGGCGGCACCGGCGTGACCGAGGCCCGACGCGCCGATGCGCTCCTTTTCAACCCCGCGCTCCTGGGGATCTGGGATGGCGGCCCCGGCGCCTCGCAGTCGTTCCTCGCGTTCGACCTGGCGAGGCTTCCGTCGGAGGGCACGTTCGACGGATCGGTGCGCCTGGGGCTGATCGGCGGTGAGATCGGAAAGGGGAGCCGCTACCTCCAGTACTCGGGACCGCTGGCGAACGGGAGCTCGTACCCCGGCGCGCTCGGCGGCGTCACCTGGGGCGCCTTCCAGAACCGCGACTTCGCCCTTTCCGTCTCCACCCACTTCGCCTCGTACGCGGACATTCCACCCGCTATCCGCGAGGCGCTCGGCGCCGGCGAGGCCGAGAGCCTGGCGACGGGGGAGAGCGGGCGCAGCGTGGCCACTGTGCTCGCGGTCGGACGCGCGTTGCCGCTGGGGAGCCTGCCCGGTATTGGGCCCGTGTGGGTCGGCGCAACGGGGAAGGGATGGTACCTCCACACGCACGCACGCGGCACCTTCGTCTCCGATGCGCCCGGCGCCGAAGTGTACCGCGAGACCATCTTCCGCGGCGTCCCCGGCTACGGCATGGACGTGGGGATTGCCGCCGCGCCCGGGCCGGTGCGGCTGGCCGTGTCGTTGAGCAACGTCTTCGCGGGAACGGTGCGTCCCGGATCCGGCCCGCGCGAACGCACGGTGTCCATCGCACAGGACCCGGACGGCCGAGCGACGGTGACGGAGGCGCTGGGCCCGGAGATCGGCTTCGGCGACCTCGGAACGCCGCCGTTCGCCGCTGCCAACGAGGCGTGGGAGGGCGCTTACTTCCCCTCCGTCCTGCGCGCGGGCGCCGCGTGGGACACGGATTTCGGCACCGTGGCGCTGGCCGCCAGCGAGGTGCTCCGCAAGGGCGGGCTGGAGCCGGAGGGAAGCACGGAGCGCTTCACCGCCGCCTTCCGTGGCACGCCGCGCCTGCCGCTCCGCGCGTCGTACGGATGGGGCGAGGGAGCGCGGAGCTACGCGGTCGGCTTCGACGCCGGCTCGTGCGCGCGCCGCTGGACGCTGGGCGTGGCGCGGCGCGAGGGACCGGAGGGCACGTCGATGGGACTCTCCGCATCGCTCCGGCTGATGGACCACGGGTGCACGCAGGGGCGTTGATCCGCGCGCCCAACCTCGGCCATCGACCCAATTACATGCTGCCCTCCATGTCGCACGACCCCACGGACGGAGCGGGAGGCGGGGCGCTCGCATCCGACAACGCCCGGCAGATGATTGAGGCGGCGTCGGCCTTCGCGCAGCGCGAGATGCTTCCCGAGGCGCGCCAGGCCCTCCAGCGTGCGCGGAGCGCGCTCTCGCAGCGCAGCGACGTGGGCCCAGCGCACTGGTGCAACGCCTGCCTGGTGGCGCTGGAGATCGCCGCGCGCGGCGGGGACGTGCAGGGGATGGAGGCCGAGGCGGCGCAGCTCCGCTCCCTGTCCGGAGGCGGCCACTACTGGTCGGAGCAGGGCCGCACGCGCATCGGCAAGAGCTCGGGCCGCGTGGATCCCGCGCGCCTGGACCGCGTCTTCGCCGTCCTCGCCGGCGATGCCGCCCCGTCGTCATCCGCCCCGCTGCCCGACGCCGCGCCGCTCGCGTTCCGCGTCCCGGACGCCCGCCCGCTGCCACCGGAGGGCACTAGCCGCGGCCTAATCGCTCCTATGCCGCGGCCCGTTCCGACGATTGAAGTTCCGGACAAATCGGCCCCACAGGTCGAAGCACCGTCCGCCGAAATGCCCGTACCGACCGTCCCCGAACTGCCGACGCAGGAGGATGCACCGGCCGATGCCCTGGAAGTCCCCCCTGCGGCGCCGGCCGCAACCGTTACGTCGCTCCCCGAACCACTCGCAAGAGAGCCGGCTACGGGGCGGGTGTACCCAGGCGCGGCGTGGAGCGGAGCGGCGTGGATGCGCTCCGCGTCGCAAGACCCGCCCGCGGAACGGCTTCCCGCGGAGAGCATCTCCACCTCGGCGCACCGGGAGGACACCCACTTCCAGGAAGCCACCGGTGACGAGTGGATGGAGCGGCTGGCTGAGCTGGCCGACGACGACCGGCCGCTGATCTTCGCGCACGACGGCACGGACCCCGTGGACTCGCGCCTGCGCGTCGCGCCGGACCGCACAGACGCAGAGGAGCTGCTGCGCTCCTTCGTGGACCACACGACCCGCTGGCGCGACGACGTGAGCGATGAGGAGGCAGAGAACTTCTACGACCTCGGCACCAGCTTCCTGGACATGGAGCAGTGGGAAAGCGCCGTAAAGGTTTTCGACCAGGCGATGCGCAATCCCGGCACCCGTGTGGCCGCGGCGGAAGGGTACCTCAATGCGCTGATGGGGATGGGCGACCACCACGCGGCGTTCGGCGCGGCGGGGATGGCGCTCAGCAATCTCACGGAGGCAGGCGAGCCGCTTTCCGGCATCCTATTCCTCCGTGGCCAGGCCGCCGAGGAGATCGGCGACCCGCGCGAGGCGCGCCGCTGCTACGGCGAGGCGCTGCGCATCGACCGCTTCTACGCCGACGCCCGCCACCGCCTGGCCGCGCTCAGGGAGTGACGTGGGAACCGCGCACACCCCGCTCCCCGCCTCCTTTTCGCGCTTCCTCTCCGACGCGGAGCGCTGGGCCGCCGAGGGAGACCGCGACCGCTCGCAGCGGGTCCTCGCCCTCGCCGCGGACCTGGCGACGCCCGCTCGCGTCCCCGCCGTCCTCCTGGCCTGGCACGCGGCGGGTGAAGTCCCTGCCCCACGCGCTGCGGCGCCAGCGACCGCGCCCCCTGCGGCGCCGCTGGTGACTGCGGAGCTGGACCCCGCCGGCCTCCCCATCCCCGACTTCCCCACCGCGCCGCCCACGGTGGACCTCGGCGCGCCGCCCGGAATGGCCCCCACGCTCCTGCCGCTCCCGTCCGACCTTCCGCCGCCACACACGCAGCACGCCGCGCCCGAGCCGCTGCCATCCCTGGAGCGGCGCTCCGGCGGGGTGCTCATGGGGATCATGGTCATGGCGCTCGTCTCGGGCGCGGTCTGGATGTACCTCCCGGACGGGATGAAAGCATCGCTCCCCATCTCCATACCCGGCATCGCCCTCCCCGCGCGTGGCGGCTCGGTGGCCGACGCGGAGGATGCGTTGCGCGCCGGCGATGCGGCGCGCGCGCTGGAGATCGCCCGCACTCTCCCCGCCGGGGGCGAAGATGCGCCGCACGGCCACCTGGTGCGCGGCCAGGCCCTGCTCGCCACCGGCGACACGGCGGCCGCCGTCGATGCGCTCGCCGCCGCAGCCCGAGGCGACAACCGGGGCACCGTCGCCTGGGCCGCCGCCGAAGCGCTCGCCCGCCTCCCCGGCCGAGAGACCTCTGCCGCCGAAGCGTACCTCCTCGCCTTCGCCGCCGGCCTCCCCGAAGCCCGCGCCGAGACGGTCGCCCGCGCCCAGGAGCTGGCCGGCCGACCCGACCGCGCCCGCCGCGTCCGCGAACAGGCGACCCCGGAATAGCCAACCCGCCGCCTCCCCCGCCGCGCTCAACGCGCGGCGGGGCGTAGTGCGTCCTTGTCCAAAACCCAACGCTAGGTTATGCTCGTGCCAACCGTTCTTCGCGTCCGCGGCTTCACGTTCCGCATCTACACCAACGATCACGAGCCCGTACATGTCCATGCGCACCTGGCGGGCGGACGGTGTAGAGTTGACGTTGCTACAGGCGAGGTTTCCAACGTATTGGGGATGAAGCCCCCTGACGCGAAGGAGGCCTCCAGGATCGTACAGGCGCACAGAGTACTACTCACTAAAAACTGGGAGCAGATCCATGCCTAGCCGAGCGCACGGGTATCACGAGCCGACCGACGCAGAGATCGAGGAAGCTCGGGAGCGGGCGGTACGGGAAGCGCTCATCGAGCCCCGCGCCGCGTCCGCCCACTTCGACGCGGCGACCGGCCGCATCGTGGTGGAGCTCACCAACGGATGCCTTTTCGGGTTCGTGCCGACGGAGAGAGAGCTGCTGACGACGGCCACGCCGGAGCAGCTCGCGGCTGTCGAGGTGGACCTCGGGGGTGAAGGGCTTCACTGGGAGGAGATCGACGCGGATCTATCGGTACCCGGTACGATCGCGCATCGACTGAACCTGGCCGCGTGGGCGCCGAAGTTCATGGGCCAGCGCACCAGCGAAGCCAAGTCCGCCGCCGCCCGCGCGAACGGCGCAAAGGGCGGCCGGCCGAAGCGGGACGCGGCGTAGCGGTTGCTGGGGGGGGCGGGTTCGGTTGGAAGCGCCGCAATAACGGCGGGCCGCGCAAGCCGGGGGCTGAAGCCCCCGGCTGGAACTACGGGAAGCCCACTGAAGTGGGCTCGTGAGCCGAGGGCAGTCCGCGAAGGCGAGCTTTACGTGTCTTCAGCGGGCTTCGCCCTACAGCGACAGCTCCCACGGCCGCGTGCCGGGGCGGCGGCCGCGGTCGAGGGCGTCGCGCATCAGGATCTCGTGGCAGTTGATCTCGGGCTCGCCGGGTTCGGGGCGGCGCTGCACGTACTCGCCGTCTGGCCGCAGCTCCCAGGCGAGGCGGTTGTCGTTGAGCGAGAAGTGGAGGATCTCGACGATGCGGTCGCGCAGCGCGGGGTCCAGCACCGGCACCAGCACCTCCACCCGCTCGTTCAGGTTGCGCTCCCGCCAATCCGCGCTCCCGATGAAGATCTCCGGGTCGCCGTCGTTGTTGAAGAAGAAGACCCGGTCGTGCTCCAGGAAGCGCCCCACGATGCTCACCATGCGGATGTTGTCGCTGTACCCGGCGAGCCCGGGACGGAGCCGGGTGTGCCCGCGAACGATCAGGTCGATGCGCACGCCGGCCTGAGAGGCGCGGTACAGCTCCTGGATGATCCCCGCGTCGTCCAGCGCGTTCATCTTGGCGATGATGCGCCCGGAGCCGCGCGCCCGCTGGAAGTGGATCTCGCGCTCGATGCGCTCCACGAAGGTGCGCCGCATGTCGCGCGGGGCCACCACCAGGCGGTCGTACTGCTGGTCCGGCGCGTAACCGGTGAGGAAGTGGAAGAGGTTCACCAGGTCGTTGCCGATCTCGGGGTTGCAGGTCAGCACACCGAGGTCGCTGTACAGCCGCGAGGTGCGGGCGTGGTAGTTTCCCGTCCCCACGTGGCAGTAAGTGCGCGGCCGGCCGCCCTCGTCGCGCACCACGAGAAGGACCTTGCTGTGCGTCTTGAGCCCCACCAGCCCGTAAGTGACGTGCACCCCGGCGTCTTCCAGGATCTCGGCGAGCTGGATGTTGTTCTGCTCGTCGAAGCGGGCCGTCACCTCGATCAGCACCGCCACCTGCTTCCCCCGCTCGGCCGCGTGCAGCAGAGCCCTCACCACCGGTGAATCGACGCCGGTGCGATAGAGCGTCTGCTTGATGGCCACCACGTGCGAGTCGTCGGCCGATTCGTCCAGCAGGCGCAGGACGCTGGAGGTGAACGACTCGTACGGGTGGTGCACCAGCACGTCGCCGCGCCGGATCACGGCGAAGATGTTCTTCTCCTCCTCCGTCTCCCCTTCGTGGCGAAAAGGCTCGGGAACGACCGGCTCCCACGCCTCGTAACGGAGCGCCGGCAGATCCAGATCGGCCAGCTGCGCGCAGTCCGCCAGGTCGATCAGCCCGTCGCTCTCGTACACCTCCTCCGGCTGCACCTCGAGCTCGCGCACCAGCAGCCCGCGCACCTCCAGGGGCATGTGCCGGTCCACCTCCAGCCGCACCGCCGGGGCGAAGCGCCGCTCGCGCAGCTCCTCGGAGATCATCGACAGGAGGTCTTCCGCCTCGTCGTCGTCCCGCGCCACGTCGGCGTTGCGGGTGACGCGAAACGCATCCACCGACACCACCTCCATCCCCCGGAAGAGCGTGGCGGCGTTGGCCTGGATCACGTCCTCCACGGGCACGAAGTGGAAGCGGTGCTCGGAGTTCGGAACGGGGATCCAGCGCCCCGTGCTGGTGGGGACCTTGATGCGCGCGAAGTGCATGGTGCTGCGCGCGCGGTGGCGCAGCAGGACCGCCAGCGACAGGCTGAGGTTCGAGATGAAGGGGAAGGGGTGCCCCGGATCCACGGCGAGCGGGGTGAGCACGGGGTAGAACTGCTCGCGGAAGAAGAGGTCGAGCCCCGCGCGCTGCCGCTCGTCCAGCTCGGTGTAACGCGACACCACCACCCCCGCCTCGGTGCGCAGGAGGGGGACCAGCTCGCGCTCCCAGATGGCGCTCATGGCGGCGTACATCACCAGCCCCGCATCGGCGATCAGCTGGAGCTGCTCGCCCGGTGTGCGTCCGTCCAGCGACAGCGTCTGCACGCCGGCCGCGATCTGCCGCCGGAGACCGCCCACGCGCTTCTGGAAGAACTCGTCGAGGTTGCTGGAGGTGATCGCCAGGAACCGCACGCGCTCCAGGAGCGGGACGCGCGGGTCGGTGGCCTGGTGGAGCACGCGCCAGTTGAAGTCCAGCAGCCCCAACTCGCGGTTGAAGTAGAGCGAGGGATGGTCCAGCTCCGCCCCGTCCGGCACCTCGCGCGGCGACACCGCACGCGGAACCCGCCGCACCGGCTGGCGCGGCGGCAAGGGCTCCGGCGCCTCCTCCGGGACGGGCACTTCGGCGATGAAGGCGGTGCTTTCCTCTGCGTGCATGCTCGGGCGGGGCGCGGATGATGCCGATCGGGTTCAACCGCAATCAACCCGGAGATGCAGGTTTGCGCAATCTTTGATCCGCCATCCCCGACGTGATGAAAGCGTGGCGGGGGCTCGCGCGCAAACGCGGGCCCCTCGAATCGCGAAGTAGATCCTTCGCTCCGCGCCAGGCTATGGAGACGGGGCAAGGACTGAGCAGCGCGTCGCTCAGGATGACAGGGGATTTTGGGTTCTGGGACGGATGCCACGCTTCACGAGACGGCTTCAGCCGTCTTCGCGTGGTTCCAGCCGGGGGATTCATTCCCCGGCGGTCCCCGCGACGCCGCCGCCGGTGCCGAGCACCGGCGGCGGCGCGATGGTGCCGCGAAGGACGCGGGCCCAGAGCTCGTCGTGGTCCAGCGGGCCGGTGGGGCGGGACTCGGGGGCGAGGGAGGCGGAGCGGGCGTCGTCGCCGAGCGCGCGCAGGGCGCGGGCGATGTCGTGGCGCAGGAAGCCGTCGTCCGCGGCCTCGAACATCCAGGTGAGCTGCTGGGCGGCCATCGCGTCCTGCCCGGCGGCGCGGGCGGCGGCGGCGTACTCGCCCACGAGCTGGCGCGCCTCCATCGTGCGCCCGCCGGCCATGGCGAGCCACGCCAGCGTGCACCGCGCCCGCACCGCCTCTGGCTGGATGCTGAGGATGGTGTGGCAGAGCGCCGCCGCGCGGGGCGCCTCGCCGAGCTCCAGGTGCAGGTTCACGGCGCGCCCGTACCACCCGAGCGCCCGCCGCCGCTCGCCCATACTGGCGCACAGGTCGCCGGCGTGCTTCAGCAGCACCGACTGGTTGCGCGGCGAGGTCCCCGCCAGCCGCCGCTCGATGGCGTCCAGCTCCCGCTGAAGCTCTTCCGGAGGGCCCGGAGCGTCGACCTGTCGCAAGCTTCCCGCTCCTGGAAGGGAGGTCCGGTCACCACGGAGAGCAGTGCATGGCGCATCCGGGACGCGACCGCGCCGCGAACGCCTCCGTAATATGACCGAATCCGTCTCCGCTGCCAATGCACGACGCGCCGCCCGGTTCACGGGCGGCGCGTCGTGGTCCATCCGACCGCGTTGCTTACCGCGTGGCGTACACCGTCTCGGCGGACTTCGCGGCCGGCGCGGGGCGCCCGGAGCGCACGGCGGCGGTGCGCTCACGGCCGAAGACGTTGTCCAGCGCCAGCGCGCCGGAGCCGGTCAGGAAGAGCGCGGCGTTCGCCACCAGCAGCGTGAGCGCGAACTCGTAGCCCTCGGGGAGGAAGAAGCCCTTGGACCCGTGCACCGTCGCGATCGCGACGACCATCGTCGCGGCGATCAGCGGCGTCACGAACCGGGTGAAGAGGCCCGCGATCAGCAGCGCGCCACCCAGCAGCTCGACCGCCGTCACCAGCAGCGCGTTCGGGTACGCGAACGGGATCCCGATCGAGCCGAAGAAGCCGGCCAGCCCGTCCATCCCCATCACGAACAGCTTCTGCCCGCCGTGCATCACGAAGACGAGCCCCACCATCACCCGCAGGAGGGTGATGCCGTACTGCGCCCGCGTGTTCGCCTGAGTGTTCATCGTAGCCTCTGTCGGTTTGATGGTTTCCCGCGGACGCACGTTGTTCGTCCTGAGGTATGTCGTTACAACGGATACTTTACCGCGAATCAGTCGGGCGACGTGTCGCGCGCCTCCTCCAGCAGCTCGATAAGCGTGCGGAGCCGGTCGTCGCCCATGTGGCGGAGGAGCTTGGTGTGCAGCTCGTCGACCGGCGCGTCGAGCGGGGCGATGGTGCCCGCGCCCTCCGCGGTGATCCGCGTCCACACCACGCGGCGGTCGTGGGTGCAGCGCCACCGCTCCACCAGCCCGCGCCGCTCCAGCCTGTCCAGCAGCCGGGTGACGTCCGGATCGCGGGTGATCATCCGCTCGCCGATCTCGCCCGCGGTCAGCCCGGCCGTTCCCGCTCCCCGCAGGATGCGGAGGACGTTGTACTGCGTCTGCGTGAGGTCGTGCTCCTTGAGCAGCTCGGCCATCGACTGCGACAGCACGTTGGCGGTGCGCTGCACGTTCAGGAACGCCTCTTCCTCCAGGCTCCCGATCGGCTTCGTCTGCTGGATCTCCGACTGGATGCGCCCCGCCATCGTCCCCTCCCGCGTCGCCGTTCCCCGCTCTCTCTGCACAACAATAGTCGTTGCGACGGATATTGTCAACACCCCTGTTTCTTCACACGAAAAACAGCGGAGGCGCGGATCTCTCCGCGCCTCCGCGCCTCCGCGTGAGCCTGCTGTTTTTACCGCGACGGCTCGCCCGTGGTGCGGTACACGCGCCCGTCCCAGACGACCGCCACCCGCTCGCCGAGCGAGAAGAAGCGGGCCAATGCCGGTTTGCCGCGGAGCAGGTCGAAGTACTCGTCGCTCCCGAAGCGCAGCGTGGTCTCGGGGAGCCGCGTCTCGGGCTTCAGCTCGGAATCGGTCCACACGCCGGCGCGCAGGTAGAAAGTCTTGCCCCCCACGTGCCGCACGGCGCCTCCCTCAGCGCTGTTGACGGACACTCCTTCCAGGCTGACCACTTCCTGCTGCGCGCGCGCCCTCTTGCTCTGCTGCACCGCGCCGACACCGGTCACCACGACTGGCGGCGGAGGCGCGTTGGTGCTCTGGGCGACACCCGTTTCGACGCCCCGCGCGACCCCGCCCGCCATCCCCTGTCCCGTGAAGTCACCCGGTCGCACGGGCTCCGGGGGCACCAGGTCCTGCATGCCGCGCACGACCGGCGGCCGCTCGCCCGCGCCGGGCTCCAGCGCCAGGAAGGAGGTGTACGGCGTCACGATGCCGTGCCGCGTCCCCAGCTCCACCACCTCGTCGCGCAGCTCGCGGCTCTCGCCGTTGCTGCGGATCTGCTCCATCAGCCAACCCACGCGCCGCGTCGCCCAGAGCCGCGGAAGGAAGTC
Source organism: Longimicrobium sp. (assembly GCA_036387335.1). Taxonomy (NCBI): domain Bacteria; kingdom Pseudomonadati; phylum Gemmatimonadota; class Longimicrobiia; order Longimicrobiales; family Longimicrobiaceae; genus Longimicrobium; species Longimicrobium sp. Next base: position 7,158 of record DASVTZ010000207.1, on the reverse strand, counting down.
GTGCTCCTCCGCGCGCAGGGGAAAGTGGAGCCCCGGGTACGCGAAGGTGTGCGTGGGCGATGCGTTTCCGCTCAGCCGCAGCGTCACGTCCCGCAGCTCGCGCTCGTTGCGGTAGCGGCCCACCAGCGCCAGCTGCGTTCCGCGGAAGAGGTCGGGGAGGGCGCGCGGATACACCAGGTGTCCGCACTCCGCCCATGTCCAGCGCGACGTTGCTCAGGACGGGGTGGTTCACCTTGTCGAAGAATGACGAGACCTTCGCCTCAAGGTCCTCGCGCGGCTCCACGTACTCCGCGGTGCCGCCGTTCTCCGCCGCCACGCGGTCCAGCAGGCGCGTGTTGACGTCGTAGCCCACGCCGAAGGTGAAGACGCGCACCCCGTCCACGCGCGTGCGGCGGGCGTTGTCCACGATCTTGTCCGCATCCGTCTCGCCCACCGTGGGAATGCCGTCGGTGAGGAAGACGAGGAGCCGCGTCCTGCCGCCGCGCTCGCGCGGGAACTGGGCGAGGGCCTCGGTCAGAGCGTCGTTGATGTTGGTGCCGCCCACAGCGCGCAGGCCTTCCACGAATGCGATCCCGCGCTCCCGCCCCGCGCGGTCCGCGGCGATCAGCCCCGTCTCCATCCGCCGCGTCTCGCCCGCGAAGGAGATCACGTTGAAGCGGTCCTGCGGCCGCAGTCCCCGCACGCCGAAGAGGAGCGCGCGGCGGGCCTTCTCCATCTTCCCCTCGTCCTCCATGGAGCCGGAGGTGTCCAGCACGTACACCACGTCCTTGGCCGCGTACTCGCGCTGCGTCGCCTCGTCGCTGGGGGAGAGGAGTAGGAGGAAGTAGCCGTCCTTCCCAGGCTCGCGGTAGGTGAAGAGCGAGAGCCCCACGTCGCGGTCCGCCAGCCCGTAGAAGAGCTGGAAGTCGCGCCGCTCCGCCCCGCGCCCCGCTTCCCACGTCGCCACCGCGCGCCGGCCGCCGGGCTCGCGCCGCACGTCGACGGAGTGGCTGGGCGAGTACACCGTGCGCAGCGACGACGGCGCGCGAACCTCCACCCGCCCAGAAAGCCGCTCCACCGGCGCCGCGTTGCGCCCGATGCCGAGCGGGTAGCGGTAGCCGACGCTCCCGTTCTCTGCCCTGAGCACCTGGGTGTAGGTCAGCTCCAGCTTCTTGGTGGAGCGGGGGTTGATGGGAAAGATGCTGGCCTGGAAGAGGTTCTCTCCCGCGTACTCCAGCAGCCCCGGATCGCGGCGGCGGCGCACGATGGAGTCGTAGATGCGCCTCGCCTCTTCGCGCGGCCGCACCTCGCCCGCCAGGCGCCGGCTGCCGTCCCAGATGGCGAACTCCGTCACCGACGCGGAGGTGGGGATCGGAAAGAAGTACGTCCCCTCCAGCGTCGCGCCCGTCTCGTTGCGGAAGACCTGCGTGACGTGCGTGGTCGCCACCTGCCCCTCGATCTTGACGTCCAGCGTCACCGACTCGATGGGGAGCGCGTTCGGCAGCGGGATCCCGCACTCTCCGCGGCACCGGTCGGGCACGATGATCCCCTGCGCCGGCAGCGTGGCGGCCGTGGCGAGGATGGAGAGGAGCGCCGGGAGGAGGCGGGTTCGCATGGAGATCCGGGGCGGAGGGGAAGTGCGTTAGTGCGTTAGTGCGTTAGTGCGTTAGTGCGTTCCTGATGTGTGAGACGAAACAGGGGCGATGACTTGCACACCTCCATCCGCCAACACCCCTCCCTCTGTCATCCTGAGCGACGCGCTGCACCGTACTCGCCCGTTCTCCAAACTCTGGCGCAGAGCGAAGGATCTACTGCGCGATGCGCGAGGTTGGGTGGCGACCACGATGCCCGGCCCGGCGCCGGCTAGATTCTTCGGTCGCCGCAGCAAGGCCGGAGTGCCACGCGAGTGTCTGAGCGGGCGGCTCCCTCAGAATGACAGAGAGGGGGGTGAACGCACTAACGCACTCACGCACTCACGCACTTCTTTCTTCGGCTGGAACGAGCGGGACGGACATTTCTTGACGCGGCGACCCAACGCCCGGTCGCGGCGCGGTGTACAGCAGAACGCGTCCTCGAACCCCTCTCGGAGCACACATGCGCAGCATCGTACTCATCGCCATCGTACCCGCGCTCCTCGCCGCCAGGGGCGCGGATGCGCAGGCGCGGCCCACGCGCGAGGACACGGCGCGCGCGGTGCACCTGCTGGAGCGCGCCACCTGGGGCGTGCGCCGCGACGAACTCGCCGAAGTGCTGCGCTCGGGGCCGGACGCCTGGCTGGAGCGGCAGCTTCACCCGGAGCGCATCGAAGACGCCGCCCTGCCGGCGCGCCTCGCCCGCTTCCCCGCGGCCAACGCGGCGCCAGCACAGCTCCTGCGCGACTACCCGCGACGCGAGGCCATGCCCCGTGACTCCATGGCCCGCGACACCACGGCGGCGCGCAGGCGGCAGGGGGGGATGGCGCCGGCGCGCATCCTCGCCGACCTCGCGGGAGCCCGCCTGCAGCGCGCGGTCTACACGGAGCGGCAGCTGGAAGACGTGATGGCGGACTTCTGGTTCAACCACTTCAACGTCTTCTTCGGCAAGGGCGCGGATCGCTACCTGGTGGGCGACTACGAGCGCGCGGCGATACGCCCGCACGTCTTCGGGCGCTTCCGCGACCTGCTGGGCGCAACCGCGGCCCACCCCGCCATGCTGGTGTACCTGGACAACGCCCGCAGCACCGCCGCCGATTCCGCGACGGCGATGATGACCGGCGGCCGCCCGCGCGGCATCAACGAGAACTACGCGCGCGAGCTGCTGGAGCTGCACACGCTGGGCGTGGACGGCGGCTACACGCAGCGCGACGTCGGCGAGGTGGCGCGCGCCTTCACCGGCTGGACGGTCGCCGCCGCGGGGTACGGCGCGCGTCGCCAGCAGGGCGGGCCGCGCTTCGTCTTCCGCCCCGCCCTGCACGACGCGGGCGCCAAGACGGTGCTCGGCCGCACGCTTGCCCCCGGCCGCGGCATCGAGGACGGCACCGAGGTGCTCGACCTTCTCGCCCGCCATCCGGCCACGGCGCGGCACGTCGCGCGCAAGCTGGCCGGGCGCTTCGTGGCCGACGACCCGCCGCAGCGCTTGGTGGACGAGCTGGCCGCCGTCTTCACCCGCACCGATGGCGACCTGCGCGAGGTGACGCGGGCGCTCTTCCGCTCGCCCGAGTTCGCGCGGGCGCGGGGCGTCAAGACGCGCACCCCGTTCGAGTTCGTCGCCGGCACCCTGCGCGCAACCGAGGCCGAAGTCCGCCCCTCGCGCGAGCTGATCCAGACGCTGCGCCAGCTCGGCCACCTTCCGTACGCGGCCACACCGCCCACCGGCTACATCCACGACTCCGCCGAGTGGACCAGCGGCGGCGCCATGCTTGCGCGGATGAACTTCGCGCTGGCCCTGTCGCGCGGCGAGGTGCAGGGGGTGCGGATCGACCCCGCGCGCCTCCTCCCGAGCGCCCCATCCGACCCTGTGGCGGAGCTCGCCCGCGTCCTCCTCCCCGCGCGCGAGACGACGACGCTGGTACGCGCGGTGGCCGAGGACGCCGCACGCCTTCCCGACGACCAGGCACGCAGGGCGCGCGCGCTGGCGCTGATCCTGGGCTCACCCGCCTTCCAGCGGCACTGACCGGAGCGAACACGATGCACGGCAAACCGATCGGACGGCGCGCCTTCGTAAAGGGCGGCGCGCTGGCGCTGCTGGCGCTGGGCCTCCCGCCGGAGTTCATCACCCGCTCGCTCCTGGCGCAGACGCGCGCCCGGCGCAAGACGCTGATCTGCATCTTCCAGCGCGGCGCCGCGGACGGGCTGAGCATGGTGGTCCCGTTCGGAGACCCCGCGTACGGGCGCTCGCGGCGCTCCATCGCCATCGCCGCGCCCGTGCGGGGGGCGGGCGGCGCGCTGGAGCTGGACGGCTTCTTCGGGCTGCACCCGGCGCTGACCCCGCTCCACGAGCTGTGGGGGCGGCGGGAGATGGCGGTGGTGCACGCGGCCGGCTCGCCCAGCACGACGCGCTCGCACTTCCAGGCGCAGGACATCATGGAGACCGCCGACCCCCGCGGCCGCGCGCGCGACGGGTGGTTGAATCGCGCCCTTGGCGCCGACGGCCGCACCCTGCGCGACGCCGATGCCCACGCCGCGCACCACGCCGCCGGCCAGGTGACGATGGAGCCCGGCGCCGCCGCGCTGCGCGGGATCGCCATGGGCGCCGAGCTCCCGCTGTCGCTGCGCGGCGCCAACCCGTCGCTCGCGGTGGGCGATCTGGACCGCTTCGGCCTGGCGGGCGGGCGCGACCCCGCGCTCGCGGAAACCTTTGCCCGCGTCTACCGCACCGAGGGCGGCGACGCCGTGGCCGGCGCGGCGGACGAGGGCCTGGAAGCCGCGAAGCTCCTGCGCCGCATCAACCCGTCGCAGTACCAGCCGCGCAACGGAGCCGCCTATCCCGCCGGCGAGTTCGGGCGCTCCCTTCGCCAGATCGCGCAGCTCATCAAGGCCGACGCGGGTGTGGAAGTCGCCTTCGCGGACCTGGGCGGGTGGGACACGCACGTGGCGCAGGGCGGCGCGGATGGCCAGCTCGCCCGCCGCCTGGGCGAGCTGGGGCGCGGCATCAAGGCGCTCTACGACGATCTGGGCGACCGCATGGACGACGTGGTGATTCTCACCATGAGCGAGTTCGGGCGCACCGTGGCCGAGAACGGCACCGGCGGCACCGACCACGGCCACGCCAACTGCATGCTCCTCCTTGGCGGGAGCGTCGCGGGCGGCCAGGTCCGCGGCGAGTGGCCGGGCCTGGAGCCGGAGCAGCTCCACGAGGGCCGCGACCTGCGCGTCACCACCGACTTCCGCGACGTCTTCGCCGAGGTGGCGGGTAAGCACCTCGGCGCCGCGCAACTGGAGCGCGTCTTCCCCGGCCACACCGTGGACCCGCGGCGCTTCCGCGGGGTGCTGCGCTGAACGACGAAGGCCCCCGCGAGGTTCGCGGGGGCCTTTGCTCTTCTGGACCCGGCCGTAACGCTACGGCGCGCCCTGCGTGGCCCGCTCGGCCTCCGCCTTCATGGCCGGGAGCGCCTGCGCGTGGTCCGCGTACTCGATCACGTCCTTGCGCGCCTTCTCGGACTCGAACGCCGCCAGGAAGCGGCGAAAGAGCGATACGGACGCCGCCGTGTCGCCGCGCCCCTGCGCCGCCTGCGCGCCGGTGAAGAGCCCGAAGAGGTGCTTCGGGTTGGTGCTGAGGATGGTGTCCGACTGCGCGCGCGCCGCGTCGAGGTTTCCGCCTACCAGGTGCAGCACGGCGAGGTGATAGCGCCCGTCGTTGTCCAGGGGGCGGGCGCGGTCGTACGCGGCCACGGCCATGGGGAGGAACTGCTTCGCCGTCGCGCTGTCGCCGCTGGACACGTTCTGCATGACGCGGTTGAACAGCCGGTCCGCCGCCTCGCGCGGGGTCATGCTCGCCAGGTCCACCGCGCCGGGATTGCCCGCGGCCGGCGCGCCGGACGGAACCGGGCCGGGCGCCTCGGGCGCCGCCGCGACAGCCTGCGCGGGAGCGGCGGGCGACTCCTGGTTGTTGTTGACGATCAGCGTGGCCACCAGCGCCAGCACCACCGCGCCAGTCAGCGCCCAGGGAAGCACGGGTGCGCGGCGCGCGGTCCCGGCGGGCGCGACCGCGGGGGTGCCGCACTCGTTGCAGAAGCGAGCCCCGGCCGGAAGCGGGTTGCCGCACTCGCGGCAGGCGGCGTTCACCGCCGCGCCGCACGCATTGCAAAAACGTCCCGACGCCGCGGCGCCACAGGACGGACAGGTCTCAGTCATCGGTCAGTGCAGCCGGTACGAGGAAAGAGTGCAAACCGCAAATCTACCCTGCGCACCAACTTCCCTCAAGCGGCGCCTTGTCCGCGATACAGCGGGCTCCCGAACCGCAATCTCACGCCGAGACGCGGAGACGCGGGAGAGTACGCGTAGTTCTCTCAGCGTCTCCGCGCCTCCGCGTGAGGCCAGCTGTTCGTCTACCGCGCCACGAGCTCGCGAAAGTGCGGGATCTCCGCGTACAGCGACCGCCCCGGGCAGAGCGTCTCCGCGAAGTCGCGGTGCGCGGCGATGTTCTCGGGCGGCACGTGGTAGCGGCGCGCCAGGGCCGGGATCAGCAGGTCCATCGTGCGGCGCTGCGCCGGGGAGAGCTCCTCTTCCTCGAAATTGCCCTCGACCACCACCAGCAGGTGCCCGGTGGGATCGTACGGCGTGTTGGAGTCGCCCACGAAGCGGATGGGGCGCGCCTCCGCCACGCTCCCGTCCACGGCCACGAACAGGTGATAGGGCACGTCGGCCCACATCCGCTTGGGGCGGCCGTTGCCCAGCGTCCCCTCACTCTGCGAGAAGCGCTGCAGCGCCTGGAGCTTCTCCTCGGTGGAGCGCGCTGGCGCCTGCCGCTCGGCCGTGTGGTGGATGGTGATGCGGTGCGGCACGTGCGTCTTCATCTCCATCACCGGCGGCCTGGCGCCCCACTCCGCGCGCGACACGTAGCGAATCCCCTCCGGCACGGGGGACGCGGGGCGCGCGCAGGCGCCGGGCGCGAGCGCAAGGACGAGCAGGGCGGCGCGTGTGACGTTCATCGTGTCCGTTGGGCGGAGGGTGGGTCGCGCGTGCGGGGCATGTGAGTTGCTGCCGTTGGCTTCAACTCGAACCCGGAGGCTACATGGACCTGTTGACCTGGTTGATCGTGGGACTCATCGCCGGCGTGCTTGCGTCGCTGGTGATGGGTGGCGTGGGGCTGATCGGCGACATCGTGGTCGGTATCGTGGGCGCCTTCGTCGGCGGATGGCTCTTCAGGCAGCTCGGCGTCACCACCCCGTTCAGCGGCCTGGCGGGCACCATCTTCACCGCCTTCGTGGGCGCGGTCGTCCTGCTCTTCATCCTGCGCCTGGTGACGCGGGGGAGGCGGCGGTTGTAGGGGCGGGGCCCCCTCCCCCGCTCGTTCCTCGCGGCCCCTCCCCCAAAACCACCTGGGGGAGGGGCGCACGCCTGGATCTCTGCCGAATGCACAAATCTCGTAGGGGCGCGATTCATCGCGCCCGTGCCCGACGTTGCGCGACCGCCCCGCACTCGCCCCCCCCCCAACCTCCGCCTATTGCAACCAACCTCGTAGGGGCCGCCCCACGTGGCT